>CAZEDC010000161.1:0-33350 GCA_964510985.1 uncultured Dehalococcoidia bacterium | reverse complement strand
CCACCGTACCGCCTCCGGATATGACTACCTCGGCCTCACGCAGCTTATTGATGACCTGCTCTGGTGTATGTTTCTTCCTTGGCATTTCTCCCCCTTTCTCCAGCCCAGGTTACTAACATTACACCTGGACCAGTTTTCGGGGGACAGGTCAAACCGTGGGAGTAGGTTGCTGGAGAGAAAAACTTAAATTACCACTCTGTTGTTCATAGAGGAGGACCATATTAATTAATAGTCCTCTCTACGGCCCGTACAGAGCCACTGAGGGCATATAACTGACAGGGTGAGTGTTGTGTGCGGGAGACATAATAGGAAATAGAAGGCCAGTGGGGATTTGACAGAGAACTGGCCATGGAGTAGCTGTAGACCGAACAGAATTTGTAAACACCTCTGAGCGGGGCCAGTGAAAGAAAAGAGGAGAAGGCTATGTCATTAAGAAAGATAGCTAAGATACTAGGAATATCCCCTACATACCTTAGCTTGCTGCTAAACGGAAAGAGGCCGTGGAGGGGGAATTTAAAGGAACGCTACGAAGAACTTGTAAACACTTTTGTAAACACCCCCAGATGGGGGGAAGGAGAAAAAGTGGCTGGAACAGATATAGTGGTGGGCGGTAATGGATTTGAACCAATGACCTCTGCGATGTCAACGCAGCGCTCTAAACCACTGAGCTAACCGCCCTCGAATAATTCAGCCGCTGAAAATGCGCCTCGTCCAGTTTAGCAAGCGTGAAACTTCCGGTCAACGGACCGGGGCATGATGTTAGACTTTACCGAGCCAGGTGCTGAACACCGATTCCGGCCGGCGTTTAGGTTGCCGGTAGCTCCTCGGTGGTGGGTATCTCCTCCATGGTCTCTTGCAATTCGAAGTGGCCGTCCTCTCCCTCGTCGTTAGGAGGGGCGAGGATATCCAGCGGCGCCTGAGCCTCTTCAAGGCCAAGCCGCTCGCGACCCTCCACGGAGAGGTCAAGCCGAGCTGGAATCAGCCGGCCAATGATCACGTTTTCTTTCAGTCCCCGCAGGTAATCGACGTCGCCGTTGACCGCGGACTCGGTCAGCACACGGGTGGTCTCCTGGAAGGATGCGGCCGCCAGTACGCTGTCCATGTTCAACGACGCCCTGGTGATGCCAAGCAGCACCGGGCTGGCCGTTGCGGGCTCTCCGCCCTCGGCCAGTATACCCGCGTTGATCACCTCGTATTTTTGCCGGTCCACCAGCTCGCCGGGCAACAGGTCTGTGTCTCCCGGAGCGTCAATACGGACTTTGCGGAGCATCTGCGAGATGATGACCTCGATGTGCTTGTCGTGGATGCTTACGCCCTGGGACCGGTAGACCTTCTGCACTTCCTCGATCATGTATCTCTGCACCGCATCCCGGCCCTGGATTCTCAGGATCTGCTGCGGACTCTTGGGGCCTGCCGTGAGGGCCTGACCGGCGACAACCGTGTCACCCGAGTTGACCACCACATGGGCCGCCGCGGGTATCAGGTACTCTCTCTGTTCCTCGTCGGTCCAGGATATGGTGAGGTTGTCGGCGTTCACATGGACCGTGCCCGAGACGCGGGCGACGATGTCCGCCGGTCGCAGCGCATCTTCGCCGCCATCGGATTTGTCTTCGGACTTCTTAGTGGACTTTTTGGTGGACTTTTTCTTGGGTGTGGCCAGGTTAGCGCCTATGCTTACGAGGTCGCCGTCTTTGATCGTGGCTTTATATCCCTTCGGCAGGCGATACTCGTCGGCGTACTCTTCAGTGCTGACCACTTTGATGCTCCGGCCCTCAGGAACGTCGACGATATCTGCCGTGCCGTTGATCTCCGACAGTACGGCCTCGCCCTTGGGGGACCTTGCCTCGAACAGTTCCTCGACCCGGGGCAGTCCGCTGGTGATGTCCACGCCGGCGATACCGCCGGTATGGAATGTGCGCATGGTCAACTGGGTACCCGGCTCGCCGATGCTCTGCGCGGCGATGATCCCCACGGCCTCGCCCAGCAACACCGTTTTCATGGTGGCCAGCGCGATACCGTAGCACTTGCGGCAGACGCCGCGCTGTGCCTCGCAGGTGAGCGGAGACCGGACGAGGACGGACGTCACCTCCGCTTTACGGAGCTTTTCAACGGCCTCGTCGTCGATCTCCTGGTCCTTTTCTATGATGATCTCGCCGGTGGACGGATCTGCCACCGGGACTGCTGCAAGCCGGCTCTTGAGCCTCTCCGAGAAAGGGTTCATCAGCACGTTTTCGGGGGTGTCCTCAATCCATTTACCCTCGACGGTTTCGCAGTCATCCTCCAGTACGATGACCTCTTGGGCAACGTCGATGAGGCGCCGAGTCAGGTAGCCGCTGTCGGCTGTGCGAAGCGCCGTGTCTGCCAGTCCCTTGCGTGCTCCATGAGTCGAGATGAAGTATTCCAGGACGCTGAGGCCCTCTCGGAAATTGGACTTGATGGGACGGTCGATGATCCGTCCTTTGGGGTCGGACATGAGTCCCCGCATCCCGGCCATCTGTTTGATCTGCGCGATGTTTCCTTTGGCGCCCGACGTTGCCATCAGGTAGATGCCGCCATAGTTGTGGAGGTTGGTCTCAATGACTTCGGTGAGGTCGTCGTTAGCCTGGGTCCATATCTGGACCGTGTTGGTATAGCGCTCGTCCTCGGTGATAAGGCCATCCAGGTACTGCTGCTCCAGCTGCTCGACCTTACTCTCGGCCTCCCGGACGATAGACCCCTTTTTCGGCGAGACCTCGATGTCGTTGATGGCAATCGTTATCCCGGCTTTGGTGGCGTAGTGGAATCCCAGGTTCTTGATGGCATCGAGCGCCACAACCGTTCCCTCGTTGCCGAGTATGCGGTGGATCTCAGCAGTCACGTCCTTCAGTGCCGACTTGTCCATCTCCAGGTTTCGGAATCCCAAATCTACTGGGAGGGCGTCGTTGAAGATAATACGGCCGACGGTCGTATCCACCCAGCCGTTGACGCCGTTCTTGGACTCCAGCCTCACCTTGATGTCGGCCCGCAGATTGATGATCCCCAGGTCGTATGCCAACCGTGCGTCTTCCAGACTGCTGAACCGGCGGCCCGTACCCTTGGCGTTCTCCTCGACCATGGTGAGGTAGTAGCAGCCCAGCACTATGTCCAGCGTGGGCGCCACGATCGGGTCTCCCGAGCTGGGCGAGAGCATGTTGTTGGTGCTCAGCATCATTCGCTTGGCTTCCAGGACTGCCCCTTTTGACAGGGGCACGTGGACAGCCATCTGGTCGCCATCGAAGTCGGCGTTGAAGGCCGTGCACACCAGCGGATGGACCTGGATGGCGCTTCCCTCGATGAGCACCGGCTCAAAGGCCTGGATGCCCAACCTGTGGAGCGTGGGCGCCCTGTTGAGCAGGATCGGCCTGTTCTGGACGACCTCCTCGAGGATGTCCCACACTTCCGGCCGTACACTGTCGGCAATTCGCTTGGCGCTCTTGATGTTGTGAGCGTAACCCTGCATCACCAGGCGGTTCATGACGAAGGGCTTGAACAGCTCCAGGGCCATTCTCCTGGGCAGGCCGCATTGGTGCAGTTTCAGACTGGGACCGGCGATGATGACCGAGCGACCGCTGTAGTCCACGCGCTTGCCCAACAAGTTCTGGCGGAATCTGCCCTGTTTTCCCCGGAGCAGATCGGACAGAGATTTGAGCCTATGATTGTGGCTGCCTGAGACCGGTCTGCCGCGGCGGCCATTGTCCACCAGTGCATCGACCGCTTCCTGCAGCATTCGCTTCTCGTTGCGGACGATTATTTCGGGGGCCTGTAGGTCTATCAGTCTCTTCAACCGGTTGTTGCGGTTGATGACCCGCCGGTAAAGGTCGTTGAGGTCGCTGGTGGCGAACCGTCCCCCGTCCAGCTGTACCATAGGCCGAAGTTCGGGTGGGAGCACGGGCAGGACCGTGAACACCATCCATTCGGGCTTGTTGCCGCTCTTGCGGAAAGCCTCAACGACCCGGAGGCGCTTGATCGCCTTCTTCCGGCGCTGGCCCGACGTCGAGCGCATCTCCTCTTGAAGAGTGTCTCTCATCGAGTCCAGATCGATGGTCTGTAGGACCTCCAGCACGGCCTCCGCACCCATTTTGGCCTTGAAGACCAGTCCCTGGTGGTCTCTCATCTCCCGATAGCGGCTCTCGGTGAGTAGTTGCCCCACCTGCAGGCTCTCCAATTCGTCTATCTGGCCGGTGATATCGCTCTCAAGCTCCTCTTTATCGGTCTCCAGCTGAGCGGTGGTCTGTTGGATCTCCTCTTCGAGAGTCTTGCGTTCTTTTGCGAGGGCCTTGGTGGGTTTTTTGTCCCCTTCGGAGCTCTCGTCCAGGCGGGCGCGAAGGGGCTCCAGCTTCTCCTCTGCTTCGGCATCTAGCTTCTCGGTCTCCTGTTCCAGCTCACGCTGGAGCTGCTCGATCGCAGCCCCTCGAAGCTGGTCATCGACTCCGGTTACCAGATACTGCCCGAAGTAGAGCACCCTGTCCAGGTTCCGGGGCGACAGGTCCAACAGCAACCCGAGACGACTGGGAGTCCCCTTGGAGAACCAGATGTGGGCCACCGGGGCGGCCAGCGTTATGTGGCCCATGCGCTCGCGACGTACCTTGGACCGGGCGACCTCGACGCCGCAGCGATCGCATTTCACGCCCTTGTAGCGGATTTTTTTGTACTTGCCACAGTAGCACTCCCAGTCCTTGGTTGGGCCAAATATTCGTTCACAGAACAGGCCGTCTTTCTCGGGCCTCAGCGTACGATAGTTGATGGTCTCTGGCTTGGTTATCTCCCCGTAGGACCAGATCTTAACCTGTTCAGGGGAGGCCAGTGATATGCGAATAGCGTTGAAATCGTTACCGGGTTGGACCATGTCTCACACTCCTAAACCACACCACCTGACTCGATACCATCTACGGGGCCTGGCCAGTCAGTAGAACCGACCCGCCTGTCAACAGCCCATTACCGTCGGCTATTGGGTGCGATGGGTCCTAGCTATCGCTGCCCGCCGCTTCCTCAGTCGGGACCTCTTCGACGCCGGTGGCCCCGTCTGTCTGCTCTCCACCTCCGGCCGCAACCGGAGCGGCAGACAGCGCCTCCCCAACGATCTCCAGGGTGGGAACGGTGTCCGAACCAGGGCCATCCCCGCCGAACACGTCGATTGGTCCATCCTCACCCTCAAGGGCCAAAAGGACCATCTGAGCCTGCTCCTCATGGAGAAGCTCTATCGACAGTCCCAGACTCTGCAGCTCTTTAAGAAGGACGTGGAATGACTCCGGTATGCCGGGCTGGATCACGTCCTCGCCCTTGACGATGGACTCGTACGTCTTGACCCTTCCGACTACGTCGTCAGATTTGACTGTCAGCATCTCCTGGAGGTTGTAGGCCGCGCTGTAGGCTTCCAGGGCCCAGACTTCCATCTCGCCGAAGCGCTGCCCGCCGAACTGGGCTTTACCGCCCAGGGGCTGCTGGGTGATCAGCGAGTAGGGTCCCGTTGACCTGGCATGGATCTTGTCCTCGACCAGGTGGGTCAGCTTCATCATGTAGATGTAGCCCACCGTTATGGGCTGGTCGAAGGGCTCGCCAGAGCGCCCGTCATAGAGGATAGACTTGCCCAGGGTGGGGGCAGCCTTGTGCTCTTCGCGATTCAAACGAAGGGCTTCCTCCCTCATCTGATCGTGGGTAAGGTCGGATGTATCCTGACCGACATCCTCTTTCAGCCATATCTCCAGGCATGCCCTGCCGACCTCGCCGGGGATACCCTCTTTAAAGAGTCGGTCGAAGTCGTACCCACGCTCGGCCAGCCAGGCGCGTACGACACCGAAGTCGATGCGTTTAGGCCCTTCGTCGTCGAGCAGTCGAGGGTCTACGGCACCAGACCTGTCGATGATCCAGGCTTGGCCCAGGGCGTCTTCGATGGCCGTATCCGGCGCTCCGTCGAACACCGGAGAGATGGCCCTGAATCCCATGTTGTGGGCAGCCCAGCCCAGGTGGGTCTCCAGCACCTGTCCCAGGTTCATGCGGGAGGGCACGCCGATGGGGTTCAGTATCAGTTCAACGGGGGTGCCATCGGGGAGGAACGGCATGTCCTCCTCGGGTAGGATTCGTGCGATCACACCTTTATTGCCATGGCGGCCGGCCATCTTGTCGCCTTCGGTGATCTTCCGGGTCTGGGCGATCCACAGACGCACGAGTTTGTTGACGCCGGGGGGCAGCTCATCTTTGTTGGCCCGGCTCAGGACCTTGACTTCGATGACCTTGCCTTTTTGTCCGTGGGGGACTCTGAGAGAGGTGTCTTTGACATCCCGGGCCTTCTCGCCGAATATAGCCCTGAGGAGCTTCTCCTCGGCGCTGAGCTCGGTCTCTCCCTTGGGTGTGATCTTACCGACCAGGACGTCGCCAGGGCCTATCTCGGCACCGACGCGTATAACGCCCTCCTCGTCCAGGTTGCGGAGGCTCTCCTCGCCTACGTTGGGGATGTCCCTGGTGATCTCCTCGGATCCCAGCTTGGTGTCTCGGGCCTCGACCTCGTGTTTCTCGATGTGTATGGAGGTGAACTTGTCCTCTTTGACTGGCCTCTCGCTGACAATGATGGCGTCCTCGAAGTTGTAGCCTTCCCAACTCATGAAGGCCACCAGGACGTTCTGCCCCAGGGCCAGTTCCCCCTGGCCGGTGGACGAGCTGTCGGCTAGGACCTGACCGACCTCAATCTCATCTCCCTTTCTCACGATTGGGCGTTGGTTGACGCAGGTGCCCTGGTTGCTTCTGAGGAATTTCATCAAGCGATAGGTGCTCGGCACGCCATCGGGGTCTGTGACAACGATTTTTTTGCCGGTGGACTCGGTGACCACGCCGGGACTCCGGGCCAGAACAACCTGTCCGCTGTCCCGGGCCACCCGCGACTCCATTCCGGTGCCAACCAGCGGCGGCTCGGGCCGGAGCAACGGCACGGCCTGCCGTTGCATGTTGGAGCCCATCAACGCCCGGTTGGCATCGTCGTGCTCAAGGAACGGGATCAGCGAAGTGGATACGCTGACCAGCTGCATCGGCGAGACGTCCATGTACTGGACATTCTCGGGCGGCTCCATGGACACGCCATCTCCTATCCTGGTCTCAATTCTTTCCTCGACGAACTGGGCGAGCTCGTCCAGTGGAACGTTGGCGGGAGCGATGTTCGCATTATCCTCGGCGTCGGCCGGGAGATAGACGATATCCTGCAGGTCAGACGCCACGTAGGGCGAGACCTTGATAATCTGCTCGGGCAGATCGGCGATGGTCTTGGCGGTCCGGCTTGTTATGACCCCGCCGGCCTTCAAGATTGTCCTACCCTTGGCGTTCACCACGTCCTGGGTTATTTTCCGGCCCTGTAGTGTCGGGTCGGTATTGAGGATCTCGTTATAGACCTTCCGATAAGGCGTTTCGATGAAGCCGTACTCGTTGGTTCGCGCATAGGTCGCCAGGGAGCCCAGAAGGCCGATGTTCGGGCCCTCCGGCGTCTCAATCGGGCAGATACGCCCGTAGTGTGAGTGGTGTACGTCCCGGACGTCGAAGCCGGCCCTCTCCCTGGAGAGTCCACCGGGGCCCAGCGCCGAGAGCCTGCGTTTGTGGGTCAGTTCGGCCAGTGGATTGGTCTGGTCCATGAATTGGGACAGCTGCGAGCCGCCGAAGAACTCCCGCACCGCAGCTACCACCGGCCTGATGTTGGTCAGCGCCGCCGGTGTCGTCGTGGCCGGGTCCATCTGAGTGGTCATCCTCTCTTTGATGACCCGCTCCATGCGCAGGAGTCCCACGCGAATCTGGTTCTGAATCAGCTCGCCGACGGCCCGGACCCGGCGGTTGCCCAGATGGTCGATGTCGTCCGGCCCCAGGACACCGTTGTTGATCTGGACCATCATCTTCAACAGAGCGATGAGGTCCTCGGGCCGCAGGGTCCGCTGGTCGGTGCCGTCCTCGGGGTTGAGTCGCCGGTTGAGCTTGTAGCGGCCCACCTTACCCAGGTCGTAACGCCTCGGGTTGAAGAACAGGTTCTCCATCAGATTCTTGGCGTTCTCGATGTTGGGGGGCTCGCCGGGGCGCAGCCTGCGATAGAATTCCAGAAGCGCCTCTTTCTGGTCTGTGACGCCCGTGTCCTTTTCGATGGTCGTCTTGATGTACTGGTGCTCGGGATTCGTGTCAACGTCCTCGAAGAGCGCAGTCAACTCGTCGTCGGTGGAGTATCCCAGCGCCCGCAGCAGCGTGCTAACAGGGGTCTTACGTTTCCGGTCGACTTTGACCGACATGATGTCCTTGTTGCTGGTCTCGAACTCCATCCAGGCCCCACGGTAGGGGATGAGCTTGGCCGAGGACAGCAGCCTCCCCGTATTAGGATCGGCTTGGACAGTGAAGTACACGCCCGGCGACCTTACCAGTTGACTGACAACCACTCGTTCGGCGCCGTTGATGACGAAGGTGCCGGTGGAAGTCATCATGGGCATATCGCCGATGAAAAGCGTCTGCTCTTTGACTTCACCCTGGGCTGGGCCCGTCACTTTTATCTTGAGCTTGACGGTGACCTGCACGGGCGCGGAGTAGGTGATCTCCTTTTCCCGACACTCCTCTTCTGTGTACTTAGGATCCTCAAAATAGTGCTCCCCAAAACTCAGTTCAAAGCGTCCTCCGGGAAAATCCTCTATGGGGGAGATTTCATCGAAGAGGTCTTTAAGGCCCTCGTTTTTGAGCCAGTCGAAGGACTCTATCTGGACTCGGATAAGGTTGGGAACGTCGATTACGTTGGGGATTTTGGCATATGAGCGCTTGGCGATAGGCGATGCACCATTGGCGACCTGTAAAACAGAAGAGGTCATGCGTTCTCACACTCCTGGCGGTGAAAGACTACTTTAGCGTCTACGATGCGGTTCGGCGCGCTGAAAAGGGCGGAGGTGTACCGTGACAATCGGGCTGCGGAAAATGACAAGTGGAATACGAGGGCATAGTTCGTGAGCTTATAGGATAGCATCAACCCCGCCACATGTCAACACAGATTATGGATATTTTTCATGAACTGCGGAATGGGCCGCCGACCCATCCATTGAGCCTCGGGGTTTAATTTCGGCTCCGGTCTTAAAAACCTGCCGTGGCACAGGGGGCTTCGGGTCGGCGGCCAAGCCCCGAGTTGATTTTTCTTATAGTGTCTATCTTGCCTATTTATACTACTTAAGATAAGGTATCAGGACATTTCCGACATTCACCGCCACGAATCAACGAGAGCGGACACCCTTTCCACCCAAATCAGTCTGCCTCGTCGTATTCGGCGGCGACGGCGTCCGCCAACGTCGGTCGAGCCGATGAATGGCCGAAGTACCCAGACTCGGGGTCGTGTGACCTGCCCGACATGACATAAGGAGAACGTCATGACCACAAAAGTTTTTGGCAACAGCGTAAAGAGGCGCGAAGACCCGCGGATGGTTACCGGGTACGGGAACTATGTCGACGACATCAAGCTTCCCAGGATGCTCCACGTGTCATTGGCGCGCAGCCCTCACGCCCACGCCAACATAAAGGCCATCGATACCTCGAAGGCAAGGGCATCAGAAGGAGTGGTGGCGGTATTTACCGGAGGGCAACTCAAGGACCAGTTGGGTTCGCTGCCGGTCGGCTGGGTGGTCCCTGACACCAAGGAAGTCCCCCACCCGCCCATGGCCGTTGACAGGGTCAGGTACGTAGGAGACATAGTGGCCGCGGTCGTCGCCTCTGGTCCGACCCTGGCCGCCGACGCTGCCCTGCTCGTCGAGGTTGACTACGAGCCGCTTCCGGCCGTGGTCAATTCCGAGGACGCTTTGAAAGACGACGCTCCTCTGCTGCACGACGACGCCCCCAACAACATCGCATTCGAGTGGGAGGTCGGTGGCGGGGATGTCGACGAGGCCGCTGCCCAGGCCGATGTGATCGTGAAACAGCGCCTCGTCAACCAGCGCTTGATCCCCAACGCCATGGAGGGCAGGGGCGTGGTCGCCAATTTCAATCCAGGCACCAACCAGGTCACCCTCTGGACGTCCACTCAAATACCCCACCTGGTCCGGCTGCTCATCGCTTTGGTGACCGGCCATCCGGAGCACCAGATAAGGGTCATCGCCCCCGACGTCGGCGGCGCTTTCGGCAGCAAGCTGTACCTGTACGCCGAGGAGCTGGTAACGGTCATAATCGCCAAGCAATTGGGACGCCCAGTGAAGTGGATCGAGCAGCGTACCGAGAATTACCTGGCAACGTCCCACGGACGGGACCACGTCAGCTACGTGGAGATAATGGGTAACAGGGACGGCACCATCACCGGCCTTCGCACGAAGACATATTCCAACATGGGCGCCTATCTCTCCACCTTCGCGCCACTTATACCCACCTACCTATACGGCCTGGTCATGGCCGGCCCCTACAAGATTCCAAACATTTACTGCAAGGTCATAGCGCCCTTCACCAACACCACGCCCGTCGACGCTTACCGAGGTGCGGGCCGCCCCGAGGCGACTTATCTGATCGAGCGCATGGTTGACATGTTTTGTGCCGAGATTGAGATGGACCCGGCGGAGGTCCGGCGCAAGAACCTGATCCCGCCTTTCGACGACGGCTACGAGACCCCGCTCGGAGTCAGCTACGACAGCGGCAACTACGAGGCCTCTCTGGACAGGGCGCTCGAGATGGTCGATTACGAGGGGTTCAGAACCCAACAAGAGCAGGCGAGGAACGAGGGTCGATACCTGGGGCTCGGTCTGTGTAGCTATGTCGAGATCTCCGGCGGGGCCCCATCGGCCATCGCCACGACCCTGGGGGCGCGTGCCGGCCTGTGGGAGAGTGCGTTAGTCCGGATGCACCCGACGGGCAAGGTGTCGGTGTTTACCGGCTCTTCCACCCACGGCCAGGGGCACGAGACCACCTTCGCCCAGCTTGCCGCCTCGGAACTGGGGGTACCGGTTGATGACGTGGAGGTAATCCATGGCGACACAGACAAGGTACAGTTCGGAACCGGCACATTCGGAAGCCGGAGCGCGGCCGTCGGTGGCGGCGCTATCTATCTGAGCACCGACAAGATCAAGCAGAAGGCCAAGAAGCTGGCCGCGCACCTCTTGGAGGCAGCCGAAGAGGACATAGTTTTCGAGGAAGGCAAGCTCTTCGTCCAGGGAGCGCCCGCGCAGGCCAAGACCATACAGGAGATCGCCCTCGCAGCCCATGTCTACGCCACCAATCTCCCGGATGGCATGGAGCCGGGCATGGAGGCGACGAGTTTCTTCGACCCCAGTAACTTCACCTGGCCCGCTGGAACGCACATCGCCACGGTCGAAGTCGCTCCCGACACCGGGGAAGTCAAGCTGCTCCGGTACATCGGTGTGGACGACGTGGGCAACGTTATCAACCCGATGATCGTGGACGGGATGGTCCACGGAGGAATCGCCCAGGGCGTCGGCCAGGCACTCCAGGAGGAGGCGGTCTACGACTCTGAGGGTCAGTTGCTCTCGGGCAGCATGCTGGACTACGCCGTGCCCACGGCAGAGCAGTTCCCATCCTACGAGACGGACCGCACGGTGACCCCGTCGCCGGCCAATCCCCTGGGGATCAAGGGCGCGGGGGAGACCGCCACCATTGCCGCTTCGCCGGCCGTGATAAACGCGGTGGTCGATGCGCTGTCGCCTCTGGGCGTACGGCATATCGACATGCCCGCCAAGTCGGAAAAGGTCTGGCGCCTCATCCGCGACGCCAAAGGCTGACTCACCATCAGGAAAGTCGGGACGCTGTCCGGACTTTGACCCATCGATGATCGATTAACCAAGCGCCGCCCCGAACAAATGGGGCGGCTTTAGTGACGG
Source organism: uncultured Dehalococcoidia bacterium (assembly GCA_964510985.1). Taxonomy (GTDB): domain Bacteria; phylum Chloroflexota; class Dehalococcoidia; order Lucifugimonadales; family CAZEDC01; genus CAZEDC01. Next base: position 21,525 of record CAZEDC010000161.1, on the reverse strand, counting down.
AGATGGTGGAACAGGAATCGGCAACCGACCCAATAAAAGAGATTCTGGTAAGGCTGGAGGCCGAGAACTACATCGCCGATGCCCCAATTGCCACGTCCATCTATCTGGCGCAGGCCCTGGAACGCCCGCTGCTGATCGAGGGGAGGGCCGGTGTCGGCAAGACCGAAATAGCCAACGTCATGGCGAGGCTCCTGGACACCAGGCTCATCCGGCTCCAGTGCTACGAGGGGCTGGACGTGACCACCGCCCTCTACGAGTGGAACTACCCCAAGCAGCTATTGTGGCTCAAGCTGGACGAGCAGAGCGGGCGCTCCACCGAGGAGAGGGAGCTTCAGATATTCAGCGAGCGGTTCCTGCTTGAGCGTCCGCTTCTGGCCGCCCTGACCCAGGCCGACAAGGCGCCGGTGCTCCTGATCGACGAGGTTGACAGGGCCGACGAGGAGTTCGAGGCGTTCCTGCTGGAGGTCCTGGGCGACTTCCAGGTGACCATCCCTGAGATCGGCACCGTCAAGGCGACCCACCGCCCTCTGGTGATCCTGACCTCCAACCGCTCCCGGGACCTTTCCGACGCATTGAGGCGTCGCTGCCTCTACCTCTGGATCGACTACCCCGACCTGGACAAGGAGCTTCGAATCGTAAGGAGCAGAGTGCCGGACATCGAGGAGCGGCTGGCCAGACAGGTCTGTCGATTCGTCGAGAACGCCCGCGAGATCGGGCTGGAAAAAGTTCCCGGCATCTCCGAGACCCTGGACTGGGCGCGGGCTATGCTGGTCCTCCATCTGGACCACCTGGACCACCAGACGGTCGAGCGGACCCTGGGCGCGCTGATCAAGGACGCCGACGACCTAGAGCGGTTCCGCCGGGAAGGCATCGACGCCATCCTCCAGAAGTTGTAAATCGGCCTTCCGCCACGTACCATTGGCCGGAGTCCGTCCGCGTCGTAGGTCCAGATCGCCGAGAAAATCAGGGGAGGTCCATTCCATGCCAAGGATGACAGGAAAGCGCGCGCTCATGGAGATGCTTCGAGCCGAGGGTGTTGATTATATCTTCGGCAACCCGGGCACCAGCGAAGGCCCCATTCTGGACGCGCTGGAGGGCTATCCGGACCTGAAATACATGCTCACCACCCAGGAGGGCGTGGCCATGGGCATGGCAGACGGCTACGCCCGCGCCGCCGGCAAGGCCTCCTTCGTCAATCTGCATATCGAGACCGGCCTGGCCAACGGCATCAGCCTCCTGCAAAACGCCAAGGACGGCGGGACGCCCCTGGTCCTGACCGCGGCCAACAAGGACATCCGCAAGCTGGCCGAGGACCGCACCGACCTGGCGGAGATGGTCCGGCTGTTCACCAAGTGGACCGCCGAGGTGACCCACCCCGAGCAGGTGCCCAGCGTGATGCGCCGGGCATTCCAGGAGGCCAAGACGCCCCCCACGGGCCCAACCTTCGTGGCCTTTTCCGCCAACGCCCTGGACGACGAGGCCGAGATGGACATCGTGCCCTCGGCCGGGGGCTACTTCCGGACCGCACCGGACAGTGAGGCCGTCGCCGACGCCAGCCGCATCCTGGCCTCGGCGTCGCAGCCGGTGATGCTGGTGGGCGACAGGCTAGCCCAGTCTGGAGGCAGCGCCGAGGCCGTGCGGATCGCCGAGATGCTGGGCGCCAAAGTATACTCTACGTGTTACTCGGAGATGAGCTTTCCCACGGGCCACCCCCAGTTCATGGGACGGGTCAACCCCGTGCTACCCTCCTTCAGGAAGCTGGTCTCCTCGGCCGACGCCGTTCTGGCGGTTGGGACCAACGTGTTCTCCGGGTATTTCTTCTTCTCGGGAAGGACCCTCAATCCCGCCACCAAGCTGGTGCACATAGACTCTGCCTATCGCGAGGTCGGCAAGAGCGAGCCGACCGATGTGGGCATGATCGCCGACCCCAAGATCGCCCTGGGGCATTTAGCGGAGGCGCTGGAGTCGGACATGTCGGGGTCTGACAGGGAGGCGGCCAAGGGCCGCGCCGCAACGGCCGCAGAGGAGAAGGCCGCCCAGCAAGCGGCGTGGCAGGGGCGCGTCAAGAACAGGTGGGATATCAAACCTATGTCCGCCGAAAGGATGATGACCGAGATAGCCGGCGCTCTGCCAGCCAACACCATAATCGCCGACGACGCTATCACCACGGGAGAGTCGCTCCACGGGGCTATGGAGTTCAACGAGCCGGGCTCCATCTTCGGAGGCCGCGGCGGCGCTCTGGGGTGGGGCATGGGCGGCGCCATGGGCGTGAAGCTGGCGAACCCGGACCGGCCCGTCGTGGCGGTCGTGGGCGACGGCAGCTCCATGATGACCGTGCAGGCCCTATGGACAGCCGCCGCCGCCAACATCCCGGTCGTCTACGTCATCTGCAACAACAAGGCCTACCGGATACTCAAACTCAACATGAACACCTACAAGCGCGAGGTGCTCCAGGAGAAGGACCCTAAGAGCGAGTATATCGCCATGGACTTTCCCGTGCCCCTCAACATCGCGGGGATAGCCGAGGCCCTCGGTGTCCACGGCCGGTCCATCGAGGATCCGGCGGACCTGGTCCCGGCCCTCCGTCACGCGCTGGAGTTGGGCAAGCCCGCCGTTCTGGATGTCTCCATCGACGGGTCGGTTTAGATACTGTCCCAAAAGCCAAGGTGGATTTTTCCCACCCACCCACCCACCGGCAAGGGTTATCAAATCTAGGGGAATCCCCCAGACCCCCTCTGGACACCCCACAAACCAGGAATCTAGATTTGATTTCTAGCCTTCGGCGGGCTGCTCCGACTTGACCAGGCCTACCGTGTTGCCCTCGATATCGGAGAACAGTGCGAGTGTCACCATGTCTGGTATCACGGTCTCAGGCAGAATGGCCTTGCCACCCAGACTCTCAGCCCTGTCGAGGTAGGCCTGTATGTCGTCGACCTGCACGTAGAAGGTCACCATGTTGGGGCCGTCGGTCTGCCCGATACCGCCATTTATCCCTTCGTCGTGGGTGTCGATGATACCGTAGTTCATCGGGTTGTTCGCATCGACGTGCCAGCCGAACAGGTCGGCGAAGAATTTCTGGCACCTGACCGCGTCTTTCGTCTGGATCTCGAAGTGTACTACCGGGTTGGGCATTTTTTCCTCCTCTAGTGCGCCAGTTTTTCCTGTCCGGGGCTATGACCGTCGGCGGGACCGGGAAGCGCCCATTATACCGTTACTCCATCTGGAAGAGCCGTGGTACTCGGGGGCTCTCAATTCCATACGGGCTTAACGATCGTTTGGGTTCTCGTCGCTGACCGGTGGAAGTGGGTGTAAGATATGGGCGGATGGAGCAGCAGACATGCGCCATATCCTTCACGCCGATTTCGACGCCTTCTATGCCTCGGTGGAGCAACTTGACAACCCCAACTTGCGCGGCAAGCCCGTTATAGTGGGGGGCAGTCCCGAGGACAGGGGGGTTGTGGCGTCCGCGTCCTATGAGGCCCGGCGCTTCGGGATCCGGTCGGCAATGCCCATGCGGACCGCCTTCCAGCGTTGCCCGCAGGCCATACGGGTGCGGGCCCGGTTCGACCGCTACGGCGAGGTCTCCCGCCGGGTGATGTCGATATTCCGCGACTTCACGACGCTGGTGGAGCCCCTTTCGCTGGACGAGGCCTATCTGGACGTAACCGACTCGGTAACGCCGGAACGTCCACCCGGTCGGATCGGCCGGGAGCTCAAAGCCCGCGTTAAGGCCGAGCTCAAATTGACCATTTCGGTTGGCGTGGCAACCAGTAAGTCGGTGGCCAAGATAGCCTCGGACATCGACAAGCCCGACGGCCTCACCATTGTACCGCCCGGCTCTGAGTGCGAGTTCCTGGCGCCACTGGCCGTCGAGAAGCTATGGGGGGTGGGGCCCAAGACCGCCGCCCGGCTGGCCGCCGAGGCGGTTCACACCATCGGGGACCTGGCGGCACAGTCCGAGGAGTGGTGCCGCGTCAGGTTCGGAAAGATGGGCCCGGAGATGCGGCTTCTGGCGCTGGGCAGGGACGACCGAGCGGTTGTGGTCGACCGGAGCAGGAAATCGGTCAGCGCCGAGACGACGCTGTCGGAGGACACAGACGACCCCGAGGCCCTGTATGAGCTGGTCAATCGCCTTAGCCAGAGGGTGGCGAGGGCCCTGGGCCGCCGCGAACTCCGGGGCCGGACGGTCAAACTCAAGCTGCGTCTGGCCGACTTCGCGACGTTCACCCGGCAGGCGACCGTGGGCGAGCCCGTGGGGTCGGCAGACGAGATCGCGATGGCGGCCACAACACTGCTTCGGCCCGAGCTTGAGCCGGGAAGGTTTTTCCGGCTGGTGGGTGTCGGTGTGACTGGCTTCGAGGAGACCCCCGACGAGGTCATCCAACCGCGCCTGGCGGGGTTCTAGGGGAGGGGCAACGACGAGGATTGCGCTCACCATCGAAAGGGCTATCCTTCCACAGCGCACGCCTTTCATCCCTCACTCTCCTACAATTGACCCGATGAAGTCACGATAGCCGGCCACGAACTCTCGCCCGGTGACGGCCCGCCTGCCCTCTAGCTGGACCCGCGCAACCTCGAGGATACCCGCGCCCGTGCCGATGCCCACGCGGCCGTCGGGCAGGGCCATGACGGTGCCGGGCGTCGGTGTGTCCGGTGGATCGTACTCGATCACCCTGGCCTCAACTATTTTGAGCAGCCTGCCCCGCCAGCGGGTAAAGGTGCCGGGCCAGGGATGATAAGCTCGTACCTGGCGGGAGAGTTCCACCGCCGGACGGCGCCATTCCATCTCGCCGTCCTTTCGAGCGAGGCGGAAGGTGACCGTGGCCTGCGAGTGGTCTTGAGCGATCGCTTGAATATCGCCTTTCTCCCAGGATGAGAGACTTTCCACCAGGAGGGCCGCACCCATATCGAACAGGCGGACCGTCAGGTCACCTGCCGTCTCGTCGGCACCGATGGCTGTCTCCCGCTGGGCAATGATGGGGCCCGAGTCCATCCCTTCGTCCAGTCGTATGATCGTTACGCCGGTGTCGGCTTCCCCGGTGAGGATGGCCGAGGCCACGGGCGAGGGGCCCCTGTGCCTGGGGAGCAGCGAGGGGTGGACGTTGAGGGCTCCCAGCTTCGGCAGGTCCAGCAGGACGGCGGGCAGGAACAGGCCGTAGGCGGCCACGACGATCACATCAGGGGCCAGGGCTTTTAGCCCTTTTAGGGCGTCCTCGTCCCGCCTGAGGGAGGCTGGCTGGAAAACAGCGAGGTCTCGCTGGATGGCGAACAGCTTCACCTCGGTGGGTAGCACCGACCTTTCCCTGCCGGCCGGCCGATCGGGCTGAGTGTAGACCCCGACAACCTCGTGCCCCGCGTCGAGAATCGCGGACAGCACCGGCACGGCTACCGCCGGCGTGCCCATGAACACGACTCTCAGCCGGGTTTTTTCTGTCACAACTCGGCACCCGTTCGATTAACTATCATTGCCGTCTCAGCATCCGCCACCCTCCACTTCGACACCAGAGAATTCCACCTCGTCTCCCACCTGTATATCATAGGCCTCCACCTCGCCGGCGTTGACCTCCAGTGTGTAGGACGCGACCACATCGATTTCGTAGATAGGTAGCTCCGTAAGCGGTGTGCCGGGCTCGGGCGCGCGGGCGTTCAGGGTCAGACCGACGACCTCGCATCCCCTGCCGATCCAGATGAAGTCCAGCGCGAATTTCATGTCCCGCATCCAGAAGGCCCCAGCGACGGCGGGCTCGTACACAAACAGCATGCCCGTGGAGGGCGCCAAACGCTCGCGGCCCGACAATCCCTTGGTCCGCTCCTCCTGTGTCCGGGCCAGCTCGACGGCGAAGCCGGCGTCGCCGATGAAGACCATGGGCACAGATGCACCGACCTCCTGAGTCGGGACAGGCGTAGATGTGGGCATCGACGATGGAGTCGCGTTTGGTGCGGCGATAGCGGTAGGTGACGGAGTTGGGACGGCGGTAGCCGTCGCCGTGGACGGCTGTTTCGTGGTAACCCTGCGGGTCGGCGCCTGCACGGGCACCATGGTAGCCGTTGGGGAAATAGTCGGTGTCGCTGATGGCTTCAAGTCGCTGTCGTCAGATTCGTCGGCTCCGCAGCCAGCCAGGACCAGGAAAACCAAGGCGTAGACGGCGAAAAATGGGAACGGCCCGTACATGGTCATGCCAGTTCCACCAGCGTCGCCCCGTCGCCGCCACGCTCCCGGGACTCAGGCGCAAACGACCTGGCCAGCGGATGGCGGGGCAGGTGCTCCCTCACCACCTGCCTCAGTGCTCCGGTCCCCCGGCCGTGGATTATCCGCACCGAGCTGAGGCCGTCCCTGACCGCTTTATCCAGGAACTCCTCGAGTCTGAACAGCGCCTCATCGGCGCGCAGGCCGCGAAGGTCCAGCTCCATGCTTGTCAGGCTGGGCCCCAGGTTTATCGTTCCTAGTGGCGGGCCTGATCCGGCGGAATCCACCGGCTGACCTTCGGCCGGCGTCAGGCGGCCCAGGTCGATGCGAAGACGGACGCTGCCGACACTCACGTCGGCCTCTTTGCCCTTCTCGGGCAGCGACACGACCGTCCCCTGGAGGTTGAGGCCTCTCACGTCCACGACGTCACCCACGGCGATGACGTGCCGTTCGGCCTTGCGGGGGGGCGCCGTCGGACGCAGCCTCTGGGATTCCAACTCCCGCTTGACATCCGACACCTCGGCCTTGACCTGCGCCACTTCCTCGTCGGTGCCCCGGGTGGGGGACACGCTCCAGGACAGAGCGGCCTCGGCGCGACGCAGCTTCCGTCTGACCTCCTCGTACTTCGACAGCATCTCGCGGCGTATACCCCCGAGGATCTCCTCCCGGTGTCCGGCGAGGTAATCAAGCTGCGCCTCCAGGTCCTTCCTAACGGCCTCGGCCTGGGCGCGCCCCTGCTCGGCCTCCTCCAACCTCGTCAGCAGCTGGCGTCGCTGGCCTTGAAGCTCGTTGAGCCAGTCCTCGAACAGCATGTGCCGGGGCTCCAGCAGCGAGCGGGCCTTCTCCATGATCTCCTCCGGCAGGCCCAACCGCGATGCCACCGACATCGCGTAGCTCCGGCCGGGTATCCCCATGGTCAGGTGATAGTCGGGCGCCAGGGTGGATGCCTCAAGCTGGACGCTGGCGTTCATCATGCCGTCGGTTGTCTCGGCATATGCCGCCACGGCACGGTAATGGGTGGTTACGATGGTCGAGATCGTCCTGGTCGCCAGGTGGTCCAGGACCGCCTTGGCCAGCGCAGAGCCCTCCTCGGGGTCGGTGCTGGTGCCCAGCTCGTCCAGCAGCACCAGGGAAGCCGGACCGGCGGCTGCCAGTATGTCGATGACGCTGCGCATGTGGGAGCTGAAGGTGGAGACCGAACGCTCGATGCTCTGCTGGTCGCCGACATCGGCGTAAACCCCGTCGAAGACCGGCAGCGAGCTGCCCTCGTCGGCCGGGACGTGTAGGCCCGACTGGTACATGAGGGCCAGCAGTCCCACCGTTTTCATCGCCACCGTCTTGCCACCGGTGTTGGGCCCCGTGATGACCAGGACCGACCAGCCCGGGCCGATGTTGACGTTTATGGGCACGGCCCCATCGCTCAACAGCGGGTGCCGGGCGTTCAGCAACCTCACCGCCACGTCCGAAGGTACCGGGGTCTCCTGGTCCGGCCGTCGGGCCGAACGGGAAATCACCGGAACGCCCCTTATGGCCATGCTGTATCGCGCCCTGGCCAGGACGAAGTCCAGGCGAGCGGTTAGCTCCGCTCCACGCCTGATGTCGTCGGCCAGCGCTCCCACAAGCGTCGAGATGTCCCGCAACACCCGCATCACCTCCCGCTCCTCCTCCAAAGCCAGTTCCCGCCAGGAGTTGCACAGGTCCACCGTGGTAAAAGGCTCTATGAACAGGGTGGCACCCGTGTTTGAACCATCGTGGACGATGCCGGGGACCCGGTTGCGCATCTCCGTTTTTACCTGCAAGACCAGCCTGTCGCCTCGGACGGAGATGACCTGGTCCTGCAGCGACTCACGGCCTGCCGCCGACTGGATGATCCGCGTCAACGCCTCGGTCACCGTATCGTAGGCCCGTCTTAGCTGAGAGCGCAGGGAACGGATGGTGGAGGCCGCGTCGTCCAGGACCTCGCCGCGGCTGCCGATGCGGTCCCGGATCTGTCGCTGGAGTTCTTCCAGGTCCGGGATGCCCTCGGCCAGCTCCGCCAGCTCCGGGATTTTTTGTCCCGTGGGCCGGTCGGTCGTCTTATCCCTTCGCGGCCCTCCATCCTGTGCCGCCCGCAGCACAGAGGTGCGGGCCCGGCGCTGGACATCCAAGGACGCGGCCACCTCCAGAAGCTCCAAGCCGGTCAATACTCCCTCCAGGGCGGCACGGGTGACGGCATCCGATGCATCGGCGCCGGCATGCAGGTTGAGTTCACCGACGATTTCGAGAAGTGTCCGGCCCTCGGCGGTCTCGCGCTGAAGCTCCTCGACGTCGTGGGTCCGATAGGACGGCGTCATCCGGAGGGCCAGCTCCCGTGCCGGTGCGAAGGTCGCGTGGTCGGCCACCCGCCGTCGCACCGCAGGGTAGTCCAGTAAGCCCAGGGTTTTCTCGCGTGGGCCGTCCTCGAGCGGTGTAAACACCGGCTCGTCGTGTTCGTTAATTGAGTTGGGCACTCCTGTCTTCACCACGTCCACCGTCGTCAAAGCGACAAATCTGCCAGTGCAATTCTACCAGGAGGCCCAACGGGGCCGCCATGTTCCGGTGGAGGCCAGGGCGTAAACTCCTCTTCTCCACTGTGGGTACAGGTGCTATACTTCCCTTCGGTTTATAGCTATGAGAGAACGAGTAACGGTCAAGGTGCCGGCCACCACCGGCAATATGGGTCCCGGCTTCGACTGTCTGGGTATGGCGCTGGATATCTGGAACGCCGTCGAGGTGGAGGTCGGCCCTCCTTCATTCAACATCGTGGGAGAGGGTGAGACCACGCTTCCCCGGCAGGAATCCAACTTGGTTCACCGGTGCTTTCAGGTTCCGTTCGAAGAGGCCGGCAAGCCGGTGCCCAAGATCAGCATCACCTGCCGAAACAATATACCGCTGGGCCGGGGTCTGGGCAGCAGCTCCGCCGCGGTGGTAGGGGGCCTGGTGGCCGGCAACGAGCTTTGCGGCAGACCGCTGTCCCAGGAGCGATTGCTGGAGCTGGCCACCGAACTCGAAGGGCACGCCGACAACGTTGCTCCCGCCCTGCTGGGTGGATGCCAGATCGTCGTCCGGGAGGACGACCGGCTGGTCTCCGTACCGGTCCCACTACCCGAAGATCTGCGGGTGGTGCTCTTCATACCGGATACACCTATGCCCACCAGGGAGGCGCGCCAGGCGCTGCCATCGGACGTTCCCATGAAGGACGCCGTGTATAATATGGGAAGGGTCGCCCTTCTGGTGAGGGCCCTGTCCATCGGAGACCTCACCCACCTGGCCATAGCCACCGGCGACCGCCTTCACCAGCCCGCACGGCAGACGATTTTCCCGGCGATGAAGCACCTGATTCGTGCCGCGCTGGGCGCGGGCGCCCTGGGGGCGTTCTTGTCCGGAGCCGGCTCCACGGTGCTGGCACTGGCCAATGAAAGAGAGATGACGATCGGTTACGAGATGGCCGACGCAGCCGTCAAGCTGGCGCTGGACGGAACGATGAAAGTCTCCAGGCCCACCAACCTGGGAGCGCACCTGGTGGAAGATGAGTAAGCGAGGACAAGGGACCGTCGTAAAGGGCTTCCGAGTAGTGGGAGCAGGACAGAAAATTGGCGCTGATCGTCCAGAAATACGGCGGTAGCTCGCTGGCCGGCGCCGACCATATCCGAAACGTTGCGGACCGCCTCGCCCGTGCCCGAGATGGGGGCAACCAGGTGGTGGCCGTCGTCTCGGCCATGGGCAAGACGACCGACGAGCTGATCGCCCTGGCACACCAGGTATCGGAGAGACCGGACGCCCGGGAGATGGACCTGCTCTTGTCCACCGGGGAGCTGGTCTCCTGCACCCTGCTAGCAATGGCTCTCCGCACAAACGGGTACGATGCCATCAGTCTCAGCGGAGCACAGGCGGGAATCAAGACCGATACCAGCCACGGCAGGGCCAAGATCGCGGGTGTGGAGCCCAGGCGTGTCATGGCCGAACTCGACAAGGGTAAAATCGTCATCGTGGCCGGTTTCCAGGGCATCACCGAAGAGTCGGACATCACGACGCTGGGGCGCGGGGGTTCGGATACCACCGCGGTCGCCATCGCGGCGGGCCTGGGAGCGGACCGTTGCGAGGTGTACACCGACGTCGAAGGCATCTACACCGCGGACCCCAGGCTGGTGCCCAAGGCACGCAAGCTGGACGAGATTGGGTTCGAGGAGATGCTGGAGCTGGCCAGCTACGGCGCCAAGATGAATCCACGGTCCATAGAATTGGGTATGGTCTACGACGTGCCGATCCTGGTCGCTTCCAGCTTCTCGGATGTGCCCGGCACGTTGATCCACAAGGATGCTGACATGAACACACACGTCGGAGAGATCAGGAACCGGGTCAGGGGAATCGCCACTGACACCAACGTGGCCAAGATAACCGTCCTGGGCGTGACAGACCGGCCTGGCGTCGCGGCCAGCCTTTTCGAGCCCCTGTCCAAGGCCGACATCAGCGTCGATGTGATCGTCCAGAACGCCAGCGAGGGCGGGGCGACCGACCTTACCTTCACGATAAAACGGACCGATCTGACCAGGGCGCTGGAGGTGGTAGAGACCGTGGCAAAGGGACTGGGAAGCCGAGGGGTGACAAGCGCCGACAAGCTGGCCAAGGTCAGTATCGTGGGGACGGGGATGCAGGATGCGCCGGGCTACGCTTCAAGGTTGTTCCGTGCCCTCGCAGACAACGGTATCAACATCGAGATGATAACCACATCGGACATACGCATCACCTGTATCGTGGACGAGTCGAGGGTGGCGGAGGCCACCCGCGCCCTCCACAGCGTCTTCCAATTGGAGAACCCTGACTGAGTGGCCGCCTGCGACCCCGGGTGAACCGGCAAGCGTTGAATCCGAGCCCAAGATAACTACGTATCTTGTCAGGGTACCCATAGCGGCCATCACCGGCGGAGAACTCAGCGGACAGGTATAAACAACTGGTTTCGCCCGCAAGCCACCGGTCCACCTGTTATTTTGGCGAAGGCCCGGATGATCCCGTCCCTTGTGCGTTACACCGGGCGCCGGAGCAGCCATTGCCAAGGCCTCACGTATCGATAATTATCCCAGCCTTTAACGAGGAAGGGCGGATAATCGCCACCCTGGAGGATGTGGTGCGTTACCTCGCCGACCGGCCCCACACCTGGGAGGTGGTTGTGGTGGACGACGGTAGCTCAGACGACACACCCGCTCTGGTCGGGAACTGGATTTCCGAGCACCGGGGAGTCCGGATGGAGTCGATTCCACACACGGGCAAGGGCGGGGCTGTCAGGCACGGGATGCTGGCCGCCACCGGTGAGTACCGCTTCCTGTGCGACGCTGATCTAGCCATGCCTATCGATCGGCTGGCGGCTTTTCTGGGTCGAATGGGCGCGGGCTACGACATAGTGATCGGCTCTAGACAGGTAGCCGGGGCCAGGCGTTTTCACGAGCCGGCGACAAGACACATGATGGGCCGTCTCTTTAATTGGTCGGTCCGTCTGCTGGCGGTGGGCGGCTTCCTGGACACCCAATGCGGATTCAAGTGCTTCACAGAGGCGGCGGCAGAAGAGCTGTTTTCACTGCAAAAAACCGAAGGGTTCGGCTTCGACGTAGAGATACTGTATCTGGCGACCAAACGAGGGATGCGCGTCCTGGAGATGCCCATCGACTGGTACCACCAGGAGGCCAGTAAGGTTAGGCCCGGAGTGGACTCGTTTCTCATGCTCAAAGACACAATGCTGATCAGGTGGCGCGACCTGAGAGGCGGATATAAGCCCGCGTCCGGCCGTGAGATTGCCGGCGTCCCGCTTGAACGCCAGAAAACCGTGGAAGTAAAAAACGAGTCCCACCCGGTCGAGGTCACCGATGGTCAAGCCGATCCGCTGGCGGCGGCGGTGGTCCCGACGTATAACGAGGCGGAGAACCTGCCGGAGCTCGCGGAGCGGTTTTTCGGCCTGGGTATCCCCAACGCCCGCCTGATCGTGGTGGACGACAATTCGCCGGACGGGACGGCCGAGGTCGCCGAGAAGCTGTCGGAGCGATTCGACGGACGGCTGGAACTGATCCGGCGCCCGGGCAAGCAGGGGCTGGGTACGGCCTACGTCGACGGGTTCTCCCGTGCGCTGTCCCAGGGGGCAGACTACGTCTTGCAGATGGACGCAGACCTGTCCCACGGACCCGAGTACATCCCGGCCTTCCTGGGGACTCTCAAGGAGGCCGACGTGGTTGTCGGCTCGCGGTACACGGTGGGCGGGGGTGTCGACGAGAGCTGGAGCCTCAAACGACGCTTGCTGAGCTATCTGGCCAACTGGGGCATCCGCGCGGTCGGAGGGTTGAAGGTCAAGGACGTGACCTCCGGCTTCAAGGGCTACCGCGGCGGCGCTCTGCGCTCGCTGGACCTGACCCAGTTCCGGTGCAAGGGGTTCGGTTTCCAGGCAGAGGTGGCCCATGCTTGCCAACGACTGGGCTTAACGGTGGTAGAGCATCCAATCGTGTTCGCCGACAGGACCCAGGGACGTTCCAAAATGTCTCTGTCCATAGCCTTCGAGGCACTGTGGCGTCTACTGTTGCTCCGCTGGAGACGGCCCCCAGAAATCACAATACCAAGGGGATAAAAAGTACTTGAATACCGCCAGGGGATACGCTAGAATTCGCCAACTCATTCTGTTGTTGGAGCCATGAGTAACACTACGAACATGAATAGTACTGGGACCGAGGACAAAGAGAAGCTGAGAAAAGATAGGTCGAAGCAGGCCGTCGCCCTGGCCATGCAAAATAGGTGGGGGGAAGCTGCGGCGGTCAACCGCTCTATCGTGATAGAGTTTCCGAGGGACCTGGAGGCCTATAACAGGCTCGGCAAGGCCCTGAGCGAACTGGGCCGCAACCGGGAGGCAACCGAGGCGTTTGAAAAGGCCCTCGAAATCTCTCCCCACAACGGCATCGCCAAGAAGAACCTGGACCGTCTCGCGCGCCTGGGTGATGAGACGTCAAACGCCGGCGCCCGTCGATGCGTCACACCGGACGTATTCATCGAGGAGAGCGGTAAGACCGGTGTCACCTCCCTGATAAACGTTGCCTCTCCGGAGGTCCTCCTGAAACTGGCTCCCGGACACGCCGTCGCCATCCAGCGAGATAACGGCGGACTCAACGTGGTGGAGGCATCGGGCGTTTTCTTGGGAGCGGTTGAGCCCAAGCTGGCGTCCCGGCTCGTAAAGCTAATCAAGGGCGGCAACACCTACGAGGTCACGGTTACCAGCGTAGGCGACCAGGAGTTGACTATTATCATCAGGGAGGCCTTCAAGCACCCGTCGCAGCTAGACATCGTCTCGTTCCCGTCCAGAAGCGGCGCCAACTATCGGGTGTACGTACCCAGCACCCTGTTGGGCTCCGACGTCAGCGAAGAGGAAGCAGACGATGCAGAGCCGGTAGCCGTCAAAGACTGGTCCGACGACGACACCGAGCCTGGAGAGGACGACGCCTTCACCCCCGTGTTCCACCGGATAATCAAGGCCGGCGACGAGGGCGTGAGCGACGACGACGGGGACATTTAGGGCCCGGAGACCAGCCTGTTACTCCTCTCCATCCAGCTCGTTTTGAGCGGCCAGCGGACGCTCCCGGAAGTAAAGCCCCCAGTGCTGCATGACTTCCTTCACATCCTGACTTTCAAGAGCCATTAACTCCTTGAAAAACCCTGCCAGCGCGTGGGCGTGGAGCAGGTCCTCAGAGCAGACCCAACTCGCCTCGCTGGGGACCACGTACAGCAACCCGTTCTGGTGCGAGCACTCGATCTCTATCCGTTTTCCCCCGGTGTCGTGCTTCACCGTAAGTCCTAACTGCTCCATTTAAAACACCTCGCTAGTGTCCTGTTCTCTTAAGTTCGCAATGGTATTGCGGACAATGCTCCGCCCCCACCTGAGCAGACCAATAACGAGCCCTGCTATGCGAAACGCAATCGAATCAGTATTTATCAAACTAATGATTAGCATCAAGGGCCGTCGATACTTGCCGGCTCATCCGGAGTGGCGTTCAAAGTATACAACGGCGCACCGCGATAAGACCGAGATGGTGTTTTTCCAGACCGCGAGACCTTCGCCCATGGGCCATCATGGGCCTCGGCCAGGGTCCGCTCAATTAAGTTGACGGCGATACGCTCACTGCTATAATCACACTCGCAAACGGCTATTACGACACGAAGGAGAAACTCGATGGCGCCCCATTACAAGGACACAGCTATCATCATCCACAAGATAAAGTGCGGCCCGTACGACAACAACGCCTACCTGCTGGAGTGCCCTCGGACTTACGAGAGCATTGTCATCGATACGCCGGCGGATCCCGGGTCGTTAATCGAGGCCGCCGGTGCAACGGATGTCAAGGCCATACTGATCACCCACAACCACCAGGACCATCTCCTGGGATTCGAGGCCGTGACCTCCGCATTCGATGCCCCAGTCGGGGTCGGTCCAGCCGACGCCCCTGCGTTGCCAAGACCGGCCGACTTCTTCCTCGAAGACGGCCAGGAGGTCGCAGCGGGCACATTAATCCTGAAGGCCATCTCAACGCCGGGCCACACGGCGGGCTCGACCTGTCTGATGGCGGGCAATCACCTGTTCACCGGCGACACTCTCTTCCCCGGCGGGCCGGGACGGACCGGAACGCCTCAGGATCTCAGACAGGTAATCGACAGCATAACCGACAAGCTGTTCGCACTGGACGACGGCACCTTTTTGTATCCCGGACACGGCGACGACGGCAGACTGAAGACGGCCAAGGAGGAGTACCGGGTCTTCGCATCCCGGGAGCACCCCATCGACCTGTGCGGCGACGTTCTCTGGCTGGAGAGCTAGAAGCCCTGCCATTGCCCGCTTGGAAGAAGCAGACGGGAAGGAACTAGTGGCCGACCTGAACTTGCGGGAGCCGGTCCCCTGGAAGATAACCGATGTGGCGATCGCGACGGTGCTGGTCTTCCTCGGCTTCTTCATCCTACTCATTCTCTTCTGGCTGGCCTTCGAAGTCACCGGCATCGAAGACGAGGCGGTCCTCACTCCATGGGTCGCGGCCGTTCTCGGATTGCTGATGCTGTCGGCCGCGTGGACCTTTGGCGTCAAGAGGTATAACGCCACCTGGCAGGCCCTGGGATTGAGGCGTCCCCAGGCAACTCGCAGCTTCACGATGCCCTGGCTGGCCTTGCTGGGAAGCCTGTTATTCACCGGATTGTACGCGGCGATGGTCTCGGCCCTGGGATTGGAGGCCCTGGAGCCGCCGCCCATCGAGGAGGACATGCTGGGCCGGGGAGGGATACGGGCGCTGAACAGCGTGATAATAGCAGGTTGGGCGCCCTTCGCCGAGGAGGTCTTTTTCCGGGGTTTTATCCTGGCGGCCCTGGTGTCGCCGCTGGGCGTGGTTCGTGCCGCCGTGGTGGGATCGGCCGTGTTCGCGGCGGCGCATGTAGACCCGGGTACCCTGGTGCCCATTTTCGTAACCGGTCTTCTGCTGTCATGGCTATACCTCAGGAGCCGGTCGATCTGGCCACCGCTGATCGCTCATATGGCGCAGAACCTGATAGCCGTCTCGGTGGTATAGTGAAGCATCCGAAGCATCGTATCTCCTGGTTCAGCGGCCAGGTAAGGAGCTAGACTCATGCTACCTGAACTGAATCTTGACGGCAGGACCGCCATCGTCACCGGGGCGGGCAGAGGTATCGGCCGGGCCATCTCGCTGGTCTTCGCCGAGGCCGGGGCTGACGTAGTGGTGGCCGCCAGGACGGCCTCAGAGATCGAACGCACAGCCGGCGAGATCAAGGCCCTGGGCGGGCAGTCCTTGGCCGTCCCCGCCGACGTGGCAAGCTCATCGGAGGTGGACGCCATGGTGGACAGGGCCTTGGACCGGTTCGGTAAAATCGACATCCTGGTGAACAACGCCGGGCAGTTTTCGAGAACGCCGGTCGTGCCCTTTCCGGACGCCATGCTGAAGCCGCCCCAGGTGTCACGGGAGTCCATTTCGCGCACGACGGATGAGGAGTGGCAGGCGATCATCGAGGCCAACCTCACCGGCGTGTTCTACTGCTGCCGGGCAGTGGCCCCAAGCATGATCGAGAGGCGGTACGGCAAGATCATCAACATCGGCTCCAACAACGCCACGCAGGCCTTCCCCCTGGTGGCGGCTTACAACGCCAGCAAGGCCGGCGTTAACATGCTGACGCGGGTGCTGGCGCTGGAGTGGGCAGACTACAATATCTGCGTCAACGCCATCGGCCCGGGTGACTATAACACCGCCATGACGGCCCACACCTGGGATGACACCGAGATGCGCAAGTGGCACCTGGACCGTATTCCGCTTCACAGGGAGGGCGACCTGAGGGAGCTTGGGGTGCTGGCTACTTACCTGGCCAGCCCCGCCTCCGACTACATGACCGGGCAGCTGATATACATGGACGGCGGCCTCACCGCACAGTGACCCCACACACATGAATCTCGGTACTGTGTCACAAGAGCCGTTGCAACGAGGACAGGAATGACAAACCGTATAGATGTCATGCTCAAAGAGTTGAGAGAGGCGGGCGAGACCGCGCTGGCGCCGTTCGTCACCATCGGGTTCCCCGACATCGAGACCTCCGAGGACCTGGTGGAGGTCATCGCGCAGTCCGGTGGCGACATGCTGGAGTTGGGCATCCCCTTCAGCGACCCTTTGGCCGACGGCCTCACGGTCCAGAAGGCCAGCTTCCGGGCGCTGGAGAACGGGGTCTCCGTCACCACCTCCCTGGGGGTACTGCGACGCCTCAGGGGTCGGGGGGTCGAGGCGCCGCTCATCTTCATGGGGTACTTCAACCCGTTCCTTCGCTATGGCACGGAGCGGTTTGTTGCGGACGCCGCCGAGGCGGGCTTGGACGGAATTATCGTGCCCGACCTGCCGCCCGAGGAGGCCGGTCCGTTTAAAGAGCTATGCGAGTCCCGGGGCATATACCTGGTCCCGCTGCTGGCTCCCACCAGCACCGACGAGCGGATCGCCCAGGCTTGCAAAGGCGCCAACGGCTTTATATACTGCGTTAGCCTCACGGGGGTGACCGGGGCGCGGCAGGAGCTGTCCTCTGGCCTGTCCGATATGGTGGGCAGGATTCGCCGCCATACCGACCTGCCCGTGCTGGTCGGTTTCGGCGTTTCCAGCCGCCAGCATGTAACGGAGATAGGCCGCTTCGCCGACGGCGCCGTGGTCGCCAGCGCCCTGTTGGACGCCATAGACAGGTCTACCGCCGACCAGGTGCTGGAGACCGCCAGCGAATTCGTACGGAAACTAAAGGGAGCCGACGGCTAAGAGAAACCATATGACCAAGGTCCGGGGGATCAGGGGTGCCACCACCGCCGATGCCAACACCAAGAATGCTATATTGGAGGCCACTCAGGAGCTCCTGGAGGAACTGATCGAGGCCAATGGCATCGACCCCGACGATGTCGCCGCCGCCATATTCACCACGACCAACGACCTGAACGCCGAATTCCCCGCGGTCGCCGCCCGCCAGCTTGGCTGGACTCACGTAGCCCTGATGTGCGGTCACGAGATGGCCGTCCCTGAATCTCAACCCAGGTGCATCCGGGCGCTTGTTTTGATAAACACCGATAAGGCCCCTAAAGAACTGTCCAACAAGTACCTAAAAGAGGCCAAGAACTTGCGATCGAGAGGACTGGAGGTGTGAGCCTTGTCACTGCGGAGAGACACGCCGGACCCAGCGTGTCCCCCAGTGCAGGGGTGGTTTAGTAGCGCCGACCTGGCGCCCTTGTATTGAACCGTCCAACGGCTCGATACAACCACCTGCACTGAATAAGGAGGCACGAAGTTGATAGTAGTGATGAGTACAGGCTCGACCCAGGAGGACATCGATGGGATTCGGCGACATCTAAAACAAAGAGGACTCGACAGCCACCTCTCCGCAGGGGCGGAGCGGACCGTAATCGGGGTGGTGGGCCAGACCTATCCAGAGCTTCAGGACGAGCTGGAGCTGATGCCCGGCGTAAGGGAAGCGTACCCCATATCCAAGCCCTACAAACTGGCCAGCCGGGAGTTCGCGGTAGGCGACACAACTGTCAGCATTGGAGACAGCGGGCTAACCATCGGCGGAGGCGAGTTCGTCGTCTTCGCCGGGCCCTGCGCCGTCGAGGACGAGGAGCAGGTAATGGCCACGGCCAGGGCGGTCAAGGCCGCCGGGGCCAAGGTGATGCGAGGAGGGGCCTTCAAGCCCCGGACCTCGCCATATGCCTTCCGAGGGCTGGGCGAGGAAGGGCTGAAGATGCTGGCCGCGGCTCGACAGGAGACAGGCCTGCCGATAATTACCGAGGTGATGTCGCCACGGGACGTCGAGCTGGTCGCCAGGTATGCCGACGTGCTTCAGATCGGCGCCCGTAACATGCAGAACTACTCGCTGCTGGACGAGGCCGGTAAGGCCGACAAGCCGGTGATGGTGAAGCGGGGCCTTTCTGCGACCTACGAGGACTGGCTTCTGGCCGCGGAGTACGTGATGGCCGGGGGCAACAAGCAGGTGATTCTCTGCGAACGGGGGATCCGGACCTTCGAGACCTTCACCCGTAACACCATGGACCTCAATGCGATACCGGCCATCAGGAAGCTGAGCCACCTCCCTGTCGTCGCCGACCCAAGCCACGGCACGGGCAAGTGGTATCTGGTGACGCCGATGGCGCGGGGCACGGCAGCCGTCGGGGCCGACGGCCTGATTGTCGAGGTGCACCCCAACCCGGACGTGGCCAAATGCGATGGCTCCCAGTCGTTGACCTTCGAGAACTTCTCGAAGCTGATGCGGCAGGTCACGGCCATCAGGGGCTCGGTGATGGACGAGGTGATGGTATAGGGCTGCCGGATCGAAGAATCCAGCCCTAAGAGAGGGGCGTGGGGTGCCGCCGCCGGCCTTGTCGGAGCGCCCCGCGCCCTTCGGCTTTTGGTTATTCCAGGTAACAAGTTCCCGGCACAATTAATGATGCTGAGCATCTTCTCAAAAGGCTCGCAACCGCGCCGGACCCTCCTCTTCGGCTCGGCCATGCACATCTGGAGCGACCTCTTCTTCGCGCTGACGGTCCCCCTGTTGCCCCTGATCAAGGAAGACATGGATCTGTCGTTTAAGGAGGTTGGGCTGCTCCGGTCGCTGTTCGGCGGGGCCTCCGCCGTCCTCCAGATACCCGCCGGTTTTCTGGCGGAAACCACGGGCGAGTTCTGGCTCCTGGTACTGGGCAACGGCTGGGTGGCAGCGGGGCTGGTGGGCATGGCCTTCTCTCCCGTATTCTTGGTGCTGGTGTTCGTGGCCTTCGCCGGCGGGCTCGGCGGAGGAGCCCAGCACCCGCTGGCGTCCAGCATGGTGTCCAGGGCCTACGATACCAAGGGACGCTCCACGGCGGTCGGCACGGTCAACTTCGCCGGCGACCTGGGCAAGATGGCGGCCCCGGCCGTGGCCGGGGCCATCGCCGTATTTTACGGGTGGCGGTCCGCCCTCTGGGTGATCGGCGCCGCGGGCATGGTGTTCATGGCGTTGACAGCCATGGCGCGCCGCAGCGTGGATATCGGCAAGTCCGGCCAGTCCGAGTCCTCGGCGGCCTTCAGTCAGGAGGAACGGGACACGCAGAGGGGCGGGTTTCTCTCCCTGAGCGGCATCGGGTTCCTCGATTCGGCCACCAGGGGAGGGGCGCTGGTATTCCTGCCGTTCGTGATGCAGGACAAGGGCATGAGCCTGGGGCAGATCAGCGCCCTGCTGGTCCTTCTCTTCGCCGGAGGAGCAGCCGGGAAGTTTGTTTGCGGCTGGCTGGGCGACCGCTACGGCTCCGTCCCGCTGATCTGGGGCACCAAGGGTCTGACGGCCCTGCTGCTGGTCCTGTCGCTGCCGGCCCCGGTCTGGGCCATGGCTCCCCTGCTGGTGGCCCTGGGCGTCGGCCTGAACGGGACCTCGTCGGTGCTCTATGCCACGGTGGCGGAGTTCGTGCCCGCTCACCGGCGCGCCCGGCTCTACGGCGTGTTCTACACAACAAATGAGGGTGCCACGGTCCTGGCGCCTATCCTCTACGGGATCATCGCCGACCTCTACAGCCTGGATGCCACCGTGGTGGTCATGGGTATCGCGACGGCGGCCATCCTACCGGCCAGCCTCACGCTCTTGCGATACCTGGACCGTGGAATCTCGGCTTCTCAGGTCTCCGGGCCTCGACGACGTGGGTAGGATAGCGGGCTTCGCCCGGTTCCGGCGTTCTGGCCCATCTTGACCCTGCTTAGGCCCCATGCTACCATCCAAAACGTGCCAATAAACCGCCACCTCGACACTCAATGATGAGATTAGACGAAGAACTGGCGCGGGCCTCTCACGACCGGGATTCGGTACTGACCGTGGGCGTTTTCGACGGCGTGCACCGGGGGCATCGTGAACTCATCTCCCGCCTCGTGAGCGAGGCATCGGACACCGCTAGATCTGCCAGTGTCGTCACCTTTCGCAACCACCCCGCGTCGGTCCTCCAGGCGGACTTCGAGCCGCGCTACCTGACCGGCCTGGACGAGCGCCTGCGTCTCATATACGCGCTGGGGACCAACCTGGTCGTCCCGGTCACCTTCGACTCCGACCTGGCGAGCCTGAGACCCAGGGAGTTCATCGAAAGACTCCAGCGGCACCTGCGTATACGTGGGTTGGTGGTCGGCCCCGACTTTGCCCTGGGCCACCGGCGAGAGGGTGACCTTGTGAAGCTGAGGGCGCTGGGCGAGGAGATGGGTTTCTCGTTGACCACGGTTGACGTTATGTTGGACGGCGGCAGGCCCATCAGGAGTACGGCCATACGAGAGGCTCTGGCCGATGGGGACGTTGATACCGCGACGGCCTTCCTGGGGCGCACCTTCGCGTTGGACGGGGTCGTCGTCGAAGGCGCGGGCCGGGGGCGGGTCCTCGGGTTCCCCACCGCCAATCTGGAGGTACCGTCGGGAATGGCAGTCCCCGGTGACGGTATCTACGCCACGTGGGCCGTCCTGGGCGATAGACGGCTCATGGCGGCCACCAGCATCGGGACCAGGCCGACCTTCGGTGAGAACAAGCGGACAGTCGAGGCGTTTGTTCTGGATTTCGAAGGCGAGCTATACGACCAGACCGTCCGTCTGGAGTTCGTGCATCGGCTGAGAGACGAGATAAAATACGACACGGCAGAGGCGCTCCAGGAGCAGATCCAAAAGGACGTGGACCAGACCAGGTCGATACTCCGAGCCATCCGGCCGGTCTCCTAACAGGCTGCTGAATAATGGGGTGTGCAGTCCCGACGAGTCGGGATTAGCCGGGAGTCTGAG
Organism: uncultured Dehalococcoidia bacterium; assembly: GCA_964510985.1. Taxonomy (GTDB): domain Bacteria; phylum Chloroflexota; class Dehalococcoidia; order Lucifugimonadales; family CAZEDC01; genus CAZEDC01. The sequence goes on along the minus strand of CAZEDC010000161.1, from coordinate 15 downwards.
GGCCTATCCCTGAGC
>CAZEDC010000160.1:0-3628 GCA_964510985.1 uncultured Dehalococcoidia bacterium | reverse complement strand
TCGGCGGGGGAGTCCAGATGGGGTGGCACCCCCTCTGGTGGGGGCCTTGGGGGCACCCTCCAGTTACTATTCGAGGGCGGGTGGGCGGGCAATAAGATATCCGATCTGGACGACGTCAACAGAGCCAAACTGACTCTGACTTCACGGGCCAGGGACTCACCCTGGCCTGTTCTCAGTCCACCTTAACCAGTTTCTGGAAGCTGCGGACCCCCGGAGGCGGCTCCTCGGTATGGTTGATGGCGGTCCAGGCGACCTCACCGACGTAGATGTCGTCGTGGGAGTCCAGGGCCAGCGCGTGCGGCGCGATGAACTGGCCGACCTCAAGGCCGTACCCCATGTCACCGAGCCGCGCCAGCCGCTCTCCATTAGTGTCCATGATGGCGATCCTCGGGCCGATATTGGGAACGTCGATGCTGACCTTGTTGGCATACCCCAGCTCGCCGATATAGACGCGCTGCTCCTCCGAGATGTAGATAGTGCATGGCCGATGGAGGTTGACCCACTGGGTCTCGAACTTGCCGTTGGAGTCGAATATCTGGACCCGGTAGTTCTCCCGGTCGGCGACGTACACGTACCCGTCCTTGTCGGTGGCGATGTTGTGGGGGATGTTGAACTCGCCCGGGTCGGTGCCCGGTGCGCCCCAGGAGAGCAGCAGCTTCCCATCGGGTGAGTACTTATGGACACTGGAGTTGCCGTATCCGTCGGAGATGAAGAGTTCGCCGGTCTTGGGGTGCAGCGCCACGTGTGTACACTTATTGAACGGTTTCCCACCGTGGAGAGGTGCGGCTTCGCCGGGCACTCCGATCGTCATCAGTAGTTTTCCGTCCAGGGTGAACTGGCGCACCGTGTGGTCGCCGGCGTCGGTCAGATACAGGGTGTCGTCGGGGGCCAGCGTGATGGCATGAGGATTGGTGAAGATTCCGTCGCCCCATGAATCGAGGAAGTTGCCGTCCCGATCGAATACGATCACCGGACGTTCCCCGCTGCCTCTGTTGAAGACGTACACCCGGTCCATGGAGTCCACGGCCACACCGGCGGCGTCGCGCCACGAATACCCCGAGGGGAGTTTCTCCCAGTCTACGGCCACCTCATAAGTGAAACTGCCGCTTCCGAGCTTGACTGTGCTGACCATCTTTGTTTACCTCCTCCGCATTGGCTGACCGGGGTGTGAGTGACTGAGCCTGCGATTCCAGGCTCCCGTAATCCGGGACAGGTGGGATTATACCATCTGTACCGACCGGAAAGGCGCCGGGCCGATGCGTACCATGCCGGACCGCCGGTCTGTCCCTTGAACTCGACGCCGATAGCGTGTAAGTTTATGCCCACCAAAGTGTTGGGAGGACGGCTCAGTGAACACACGGACGGAAGCACGGATAACTTCGCTCCAGAGGTGCGTCGGCCATCGAGACCCTATGCAGGCTGTGACGAGCGCCAGGTTCATAGACGGCTTCGGCATCGAGGGCGACCGCCACGCCGTATCCGAGGGCGTCCGCGTCAAACGGCAGATATTGCTGATGGATGAGGAGTCACTGGAGGCCTTCGGACTCTCCCTTGGAGACATCCGGGAGAACGTGACGACCTCGGGCATCGACCTGGGGTCGCTACCGGACGGGCAGAGGCTGGCTCTGGGAGACGAGGTCCTGTTGAATATCACCGAACACTACACCGCCTGCGGACGGATAGACGAGCTGCGACCCGGTCTGCGTACGGAGATAGAGGGGCGGCGGGGCATGCTTGCCTCGGTGGTGCGGGGCGGAACCGTCAGCGTCGGCGACTCGATACGGATCGTCTCGAAGGCTGCGGCCGGGTAGCGGTCCGCTCTTACCCGACCTAGTCATAGAGAGCCCGCCCTCTCCGAAGTACTTACAATAAGCGCGTCGGACTCTCCGATACCTTTAATCTGTGCTGGCTCGGAGTCTCCCAATGGGTTTCGACCCGACCCCGACCCGTCGGGGAAAGAATCCCGGCTTTGCTGAACGTCACCTCGGACCAACCCCCTCGGAGAGCTTGCTGAAGGATCACCTCGCGCTCACCGAGCCCGAGGGAACTGGACCGCCGAAAACACCGGCATCCTGTGTTCACGGTGGAGTCGCTCCCTACTCGATCTCACAATACCCAAACCATATTGCCCTCAGGTCTTTTGCTTCTCGTGATCGATCGCTGGATCCAGTGGTTAGCTCAAGCCGCATAGCGGATGGGGAGTTGGGGCAGCCTTCAACTCCCTGATAACAACCCGATTTCCGTAGCTGAGAGGGATTGGGGGGTGATGTCGGTTGGGGTGCGGCGTTTGTTATGAGGGGGATTGACACACATTCATCTCAGCGATAGCAACCGCGAGCCTCTCCGAACTCAGATAACCGGTTAATCCGGACTCGGGGCAGGCAATACCCAAATCATCTGTGGATACATCGGACGCTGTAGAAACCCGGACGCGCAGCCACACGGTAGTGTGTTCAGTTCCTTGCATATCAAACGTCGGTTGTCTGAACCCACGCCTGCTCACCCACCAAACCGGCGTCATTACATTGCATCAAGGTCAATAGCGCCTGCAGGGCCTGACTGTCGATAAGGAAAGGGGCCCGGGATTGAATCCCGGGCCCCTTTGTGCTTACTTCGTCTATCTAGAAACTCGAAGAGAAGTCAGGCTTCTCATGTCTAATTCCTAGGACGTAGTCGAATCGTAGGTTGCGCCGTCGTTAGTGGGCGTGTCCTTCTTATCATGTGGCACCCCTACCTCGACCGTTCCTGAGCATGTTCCACCCTTCCCATCGTCGGCGGTGTAGGAGATTTCGTACACACGCCCGTTGCCTTTGCCGGAACGCTCCGCGCGAACCTCGGCGGTGTCAGAACCAATCCCTGTACCATCCGGGCCGGTGTTGCCATCGCCCTTTTCGTTCACCGGTTCGTCCTGCGCGATGCCATCAATGGTTATGGTGACCGCATCCCCGTCAGCATCGGTTACGTCGTTTACACTGATCGAGTGGAACTTGTGGTTGGGCGGCCACAGGCTGGCAGCACTGGCAGAAGCGTTCAAGCAGTCAGGCGGCTGGTTGAAAGGCGAGGTGTTCAGCATCACACTGGCGTTGGGAGGTCGAGGACCTGAATCATTATTGAGATTGAGAAGGTCCGGTTTGCCGTCTCCGTTCATATCTCCCACCAGAACCCGCAGCGGCACAGCAAGAATACTCGTGACCAGCGGGTCGGGGAAGGTAATCGCGGCCGTGAAGGAGCCGGCGCCGTCGCTCAGCAGCACGGACACGTTGTGGCTCCAGGTGTTGTTCGATACCAGGTCCGACTCGCCGTCCCCGTCCAAGTCCGCCGACGCGATGTTCCACGACCCGGTTGCATCGGTCGGGTACAACGTGGGGGAACCAAAATTGCCGCTTCCGTCGCCAGAGTGCACCCTTATAGCGTCCCCAGCTCCAGCGGGGGCGGCGATATCGAGTACGCCGTCGCCGTCGAAGTCCTTCAGCAGCATCTGGCCGGTATGACCTGCCCCCCGAAAACTGGTCCAGGTGTAATGTTAGTAACCTGGGCTGGAGAAAGGGGGAGAAATGCCAAGGAAGAAACATACACCAGAGCAGGTCATCAATAAGCTGCGTGAGGCCGAGGTAGTCATATCCGGAGG
>CAZEDC010000159.1:0-25243 GCA_964510985.1 uncultured Dehalococcoidia bacterium | reverse complement strand
CCGGGGGGCTTTGCACGGATAGTCGGCCAGAACATGTGAAATTGCTTTATACGGGTTGTGCAGCGGGGACGACCCCGTTTGCCGGGGGCACGGGGGTGTCCCCCGTTTTTTCTCTTAATCACCCCCTTCCTGGCCAGGTCTTGTCCTGAGCCTGCCGAAGGGAAGGGGGCCGGGGGGATGGTCGAAAGCGATGTGCGGCAGGTGGGGTGCATTCCGATTTAACGGACATTTTGTGCAAGGCCCGACGAGAGCGGGCCAGAGCCTGTCCTGAGCTTGTCGAAGGAGGTTGAGATATTTGCCCCTAATAGGAGTGTGCTCTCCTGCAAGGGGGGCATCCATTTTTGTAAAGAACTAAGGAGACGGACCTCAGAGCAGGACCGACGTTGCATATTCTCCAACGGTAGCTATAATACGCACAGAATTCCCCGCCGCAAGGCGCACATTTAAAACATCGGAGAGGAGAGGGCATGGTTACCCCCATAGAGCAAAGGTACATCGATCTACATCCCGGGTCGGCGCAGCGGCATGCTACGGCCAAGGACATTTTCCCCGACGGCGTCACCCACGACGGACGGCGCCTGCGTCCCTTCCCCATCTACGCCACCCACGGCCAGGGGGCCCACAAGTGGGACGTGGACGGCAACCGCATCATCGACTTCTGGACCGGCCACGGCTCCATGATCCTGGGGCACTCCCACCCCGACGTCGTGGCCGCCGTAACCGAGCAGATGAAACTGGGGTCGCATCTGAGCGCCTCCTCGGACCTGGAGATCCGGTGGGGCCAGCAGGTCCAGGAGCTGATCCCCTGCGCCGAGAGGGTCCGCTTCCACAGCTCGGGCACCGAGGCCACCATGATGGGCATGCGCATGGCCAGGGCCTACACCGGCAAGACCAAGGTCATCAAGTTCGACCAGCACTTCCACGGCTGGCACGACTACGCCTCGGCCGGTGGCAGCGGTCTGGGCGGCCTCCCCAGGGAGACCTTGAGCACCATGATCGTCTTACCGCCCAACGACATCTCGCTGGTCGAAAAGGCGATCCAGGACGACGGCGACGTAGCCGCGTTAATCCTGGAGCCCACCGGCGCCCACATGGGCCAGATACCCATCAAGCCCAGCTTCCTCGGCGAGCTCAGAGAGGTTACCGAGCGCTACGGTGTGGTGCTGATATTCGACGAGGTCGTCACAGGGTTCAGGACATCCAAGGGCGGAGCCCAGGAATACTACGGCGTCACCCCGGACATGTCCTCCCTGGCCAAGATACTGGGTGGGGGTCTGCCTGGAGGGGCCATTTGCGGCAAGGCAGGCATCATCAACACCATCCAGACCACCGATGACCCCGAGTACAACCAGTTCCGGCGCGTCGGGCACAACGGCACCTTCAACGCCAACCCGCTCTCGGCGGCGGCGGGGACGACGGCCCTGAACCTGGTGGCCACGACTCCTGTAAACGAGATCGCCAACGCCCGGGCCGCGAGGATGAAGCAGGGCTTCAACGACCTGCTGTCCCGCATGGAGATCCCCGGCTGCGCCAGCGGCGTGGCCTCGGCGGTCTTCCTGCGGCTCGGTGTGGACCACCAGTGCGACAAAGAGGTCTGCATCATGTCGCCCGAGGATATGGCCGTTGCCGGCGACGCGGCCCGCGCAGCCCAGTTCAGACTGGGGTTGCTGAACAACGGCATCCACGCGGAGACACGGTTCCTCACCATGGCGGCCCACTCCGAGGACGACATCGACGAGACCGTCGAGGCCACCGGCGGGGTGCTGACCGACCTCCGGGGACTGGGCCTGGTCTAGCCCGGCCCGGCGCAGCCGCGCCTCTCTCTAACCCTCCCCCGTTTAACGAGGGAGAGAATATAACCTTCCCAGATTGGGGGAAGGTTAGGCCTATCCTGAGCGCAGTCGAAGGGATGGGGGTAAGACCTCCCACGGCCTAGTCATGGTTGGGTGTAGCACCGCGGGGTTGGTCGAGGCCGCATTCGCCTGCCCGGCCGGACTAACCGGTCGTCTTACACCAGGAGTGACTGTGGACTTTCGCTTCAACGACGAGCAGCAGGCGTTCCGCCGGTCCATCCGTGAATTCCTGGCGGAGAACCTGGGACCGGACTGGCGGGGCGTAGACCCCGACGCCTACTTCCACGACGAGAACTGGCCCCGTGTCCGACGGCTCACGGCCAAGCTGGCCGAGCAGGGCTGGCTCACCCTGGCCTGGCCCACCGAATACGGCGGACAGGGCCGCCCCTCCATCGACCAGATGATTTACAACGAGGAGACCGCCTACTTCCGCGCTCCCACACGGGACGTCAGCATCGGCACCGAGATGGTCGGCCCCACCCTCATGCTGTACGGGACCGACGAACAGAAGGCCAGATACCTCCCCGAGATCGCCAACGGCTCGGCCGTGTACTGCCAGGGCTTCAGCGAGCCCGAGTCGGGCTCGGACCTGGCCTCCCTCCAGCTGCGGGCAATCGAGGACGGCGACGACTACATCCTCACCGGCTCAAAGGTCTGGACCAGCGGGGCGCACAGGTCATCCTACTGCTACCTGATGGCCCGCACCGACCCCGAAGCGCCCAAGCACCGCGGCATCACCATGTTCATCGTCGACATGGCGTCGCCGGGCATCCAGGTCAAGCCCATCGTCAACATGTTCGACGTCCACTACTTCAACGAGGTCCTGTTCGAGAACGTGAGGGTGCCCAAGGCCAACATGATCGGCGACGTGAACCGGGGCTGGTACGTCGCGGCCACCAGCCTGGACTTCGAGAGGTCGGGCGTGGGAAGGTTCGCGGCCAACCAGCGAAGCCTGGAGGATCTGGTCGAGCTTGCCACGGAGACCGAGATCAACGGCGGGAAGCTGGCTGAGGACCCGGTGGTCAGGAACCGGCTGGCCGACCTCTGGGTCGCCAACGAGGCCGGGAGGCTGGTCGCCTACAACGTCGCCTGGATGCAGGCCCAGGGCCTGGTCCCAAACCGGGAGGCGTCGGTCTCCAAGCTGGTCGGCAGCGAGATAGCCCAGCGCATCCACGAGCTGGGAGTGCGCATGCTGGGCAGGTACGGCCTGCTGGACAAGGGCTCCAGGTGGGCCTACCTCGACGGCAGGCTGGCCTGGGAGTGGATGGACTCCATCTCCTTTACCCTGCGGGCCGGCACCTCAGAGATACAGCGCAACATCATCGCCACCCGCGGCCTGGGGCTGCCAAGAGGCTGACCCGGATTGGCCGCTGGGAATCCCAGGGACGAACCTCTCGTCGTCAGGGCGAGGACATCAGGCAGAGGAGTCGTATAGGCATGGACTTCCGATTCAGCCAGGAGGACGAGGAGTTCAGGAAGGAGATCGGCCAGTTCGTTGACAGCGAGCTGCCGTGGGACTGGCGTACCCGGACCATCGACTCGGAGGAACCTGAAGACTCTCCACTGGTCAACCAGTTCAGGAGGAAGCTTGCGGAAAAAGGGTGGCTGACCATGGCCTGGCCCGAGGAGTACGGCGGCCAGGCGGCACCTCACATCCGGCAGATGATATTCAGCGAGGAGATGGCCTATAGAGACGTCCCCGCAGGGGACTCGGGTATCCGGATGGTAGGCCCCATCCTCATGCTCTACGGGACCGAGGAGCAGAAACAGTATTTTCTCCCTCGGATAGCGAAGGCTGATATCTCCTGGTGTCAGGGCTACTCTGAGCCCGACGCGGGGTCGGACCTGGCCTCTCTCCAGACCCGTGCGGTCGAGGACGGAGACGACTTCGTGCTGAACGGGTCGAAGATCTGGAACGGCGCACACTCGGGCGCGGACTGGATGTTCCTGCTGGTGCGCACCGACCTCGATGCTCCGAAACATCGCGGCATCAGCTTCCTGCTGGCTGAGATGGACACCCCGGGGGTAACCGTCGAGAAGATTCCGCTGATGTGGGACGCCTACAGGAGCCTGGTCACCTTCGACAATGCCAGGGTACCAAAGAAGTACCTCGTCGGGGAGTTGAACAGGGGCTGGTATGTGGGAGCGGCCTTGTTGGACTTCGAGCGCTCGGGTGTAGACCATCCGGCAAGGGCCAAACGCATCCTGAGCGAGCTGGTCCAGTATTCCAGGGAGACTTCCGTCAACGGCCGCTCCCTGTCGGAGGACCCGCTGATCAGGTCCCGGCTGGCCGGCATGGCGGTCGAAATCGAGGCCTGCCGTATGATCTGCTACAACGTGGCCTGGATGCAGAGCCAGGACATGATACCCAACAAAGAGGCATCTATCGCCAAGACCTTCGGGACGGAGATGATGCAGCATATCTATGGCCTGGGGATGCAGATCCTCGGCCTGTACGGCCAGCTTGAACCGGACTCCCAGTGGGCGCCCTTGCAGGGCAGAATCGAGAACGCATACATGGTCTACGGCGGGCATACGGTCGCCGCAGGCTCGTCGGAGATCCAGCGGAACATCATCGCCACGCGGGGGCTGGGACTACCTCGGGGTTAACTTTCGCCGCCCCTTTTTTGTCACTCACGGGTTGGAATTAGTCGGATGTGCGGCAAAGCACGCGCCTTCGACAAAAATAGTCAGAAGAAACTTTGGAGGAGCGAGGATGGACCTCGGACTAGACGAAGCGCAACAGATGCTCAAGACCAGCGCCCGGGAGTTCCTCGAAACGGAGTGTCCCGATTCGTACGTCCGAGACATGGAGGTGGACGAGCGCGGGTACACCCCTGAACTCTGGCAGAAGATGGCCGAACAGGGATGGGTGGGGCTCATCATCCCCGAGGAGTATGGCGGTGTCGGATTCGGGTTTCTAGAGCTATCCCTGCTACTCGAAGAGATGGGACGGGCGCTCCTTCCCGGTCCCTACTTCTCCACAGTCGTGTTAGGTGGGCTGGCCATCATGGACGCCGGGAGCGAGGAACAGAAACAGGAATTCCTTCCCCGCATCGCCGAAGGGCAGGTCATCGCGACGTTGGCCCTGACCGAGCCCAGCGCCGGTTGGGAGGCCGCGGGGATTCAGACCACAGCTGAGGCCAACGGCGACGGCTACATTCTCAACGGCACTAAGCTATTCGTTCCCAACGCCCATGTCTCAGATTACATGGTGGTCGCCGCCAGGACGGGGGATACTCCCGACGACATCACCCTGTTTATCGTACCCAGTAACGCCGACGGCGTCGGCCAGACCCTGTTGAAGACCATCGCGTCCGACCGCCAGTCGGAGGTGGTTTTCGATAATGTGGCGGCGCCGTCCTCCTCGGTCCTGGGCGAGGTCAACAAGGGCTGGCAGACAGTAGCCAAGGTGCTTGAGTGGGGCGCCATCGGCAAATGCGCCGAAATGGTCGGGGGAAGCCAGCAGGTACTGGACATGACCGTCGAGTACGCCAAACAACGGGTCCAGTTCGGACGGCCCATCGGAAGCTTCCAGGCCGTCCAACACCACTGCGCCAACATGGCCACCGACGTGGAAGGCTCCCGTTACATCACGTACCAGGCGGCATGGCACCTCGCGGAGGGGCTACCCGCCGGGCGAGAGGTGGCCATGGCCAAGGCCTGGGTCAGCGACGCCTACCGGCGGGTTTGCGCCCTGGGGCACCAGTGCCACGGCGCCATCGGCTTCACCAAAGAGCACAACATGCAGCTCTACTCGCGGAGGGCCAAGGCCGCCGAACTCGCCTTCGGGGACAGCGACTTCCACCTGGAGTCGGTGGCCCGGGCCATCGGCCTGTAACGCCTGCTACCCCTGGCCCTGATAGATCATCGCGTCGGGCCGGAAGGCGGCGATGGCGAACCAGAACACGTTGGTATGGACTATCGGCTTGAGTTGCTGGCCTTTCAAGGGGCCGTCCACGGCCTGTCCCAGGATATTCCAGGTGCTGCCGGTCTCCTCATCGACGAACCAGTCGCCGTCGGCGCGAAAAGTTAGCCTTTTGCCGTCTACGTTGGGGTCGAACACACCGGTCGCGCCCACGTCTTTGGAGCTGGCTATCGAGCTGCCGTCGAGGGCTGATACGGTACCGGACTTGAAGAAGACGGCTACGTCCTGGGTGCCGACGGTGTAGTCGACCGCCCTCTCCTCCCCTAGAACCTTGAATGGGAATGCCACGGCAATGTCGTCGATGATCACGTCCACGACGCGGTCTTTTGGCGCCAGGCGACCGTCCAGGTCGCCGAAGAACAGGAAAGGCGGATTGTCGGCCCGGTCGTAACCGCCGTAGGGGTTTCTGCCGTAAGCGCGGGAGAAGCCAGTGTCTCTTGATAGGATTGCGCCGTTCGAATGCGCGTCCTTGAAGTCTGCGAACGATATGATCGGCGCCGGTAACGCTTTCAGCTTCCTACCGGTCAACTCTCCCACGATCGCCTCTCCGGTGAACTGCTGCCACCACGACTCGGTCTGTCGGTCCCACATTACAAGGTCGCTGTTGCGCAGGTTTCCCGAGGTGCCGAAGTCGTAGACGACCCCGTCCAGCGTCCTCTCGAACACGAGGGCGGTGTTGCACAGAGGACAGAACGTGACCGTGACCGGCACACCCCCAACCACGTCGTTGGCTATCTCGTGCCACATAAGGATCTGAAGTGGATAGGCCCTGGTTTCCCCGTTCAGCTCGAAGGAGATGACCGGCTCCTGGTCGCCGAGCCACTCCGCCGCCTCATCTGGAGTCGTGAACTTTGGATCGTCCAGGGGTGGAATCCCGTCACGAGGCGGGCCGCCTGAGAATATCTCGGCGAAGGGAACCGAGTGTCTGCTGAAATCGGTCTTCCATCCCCTGATGGAGAGCCCGGCGTCCCGTAGCTCTTCCTCGAAATCCGAGTCCGGCTCAACGAGGACTCTGGTGAGGGACTCCTTGGTCTCTTCAGGGGTAAACACCGGCGCCGACTCGGCGGGTGCCTCGGGGGACGCCGGCGTGATCTCTCTCGTCTCCACGGGGAAAGGTGTCGGCGTCGGTTCGACGACGACGCTTGGCGCGGGTGATAACAGGTTCGAGTCCGTGGTTGAGCTTTTATCCGAGCTAAAGCCTCCGGTGAACCCCAGGCCCGTCACCGTCCCTGCCACAGCCATCAGGCCGAAGAAAACCAAAGCTATCAGTGCCTTTCCGTGTAATCGCATCGAGTCGCTCCGTTTTCAAGTTATATCTGTTTGATGCTCCGTTCCCGAGAATGGATATTTCATACGGCAAGGGCGGATACCCACGAACGTTGGTGCAATCGGGCTCCAGGGTTTCTCAGTGTTCTCTTGACGTCTGCCTGGACCTCGGCTAGAAGTGCCTACTGATGGGTGGGATTTTCGCTGGGTTTGGCTGAACCGGACCCAGCGCTGACACCACCTGCCAGGTGACATCGGTGACACAGCTCAGCCGGGAGACTACGGCACGCCATCCAAATTGCTCTGCCCGCCGTATTAATGGGCAATCGAGCATCCGTCAAACAGGGGCCGTCTATGCTATAATTCACCCATCAATCCCTGCGGAGACGGGGCCCTTTTCAGAGTAATCAACTGCGCACAACCAGGCGATGACTGTCGGTGGTGCCATGTCAAATGATGAGCGGGGAGGAGTCATCAATCGCCGGTGCAGTGGGGTATTGGTCGGGAGTAGCGTCAGACTCGTCTTCCCTTCCAGACCCAGTTACACCCCATTACCAAGAGCTTTTGGGAGTAAATGCGTCCAATATCCTCGGCCTCATTTATAATTAAGCGCCTTTCCGACGACTGGAAGCTCCTCCTGAGCGCGTTCGTCGGTATCCTCATCGCCACTTGCCTCGTAGCTGGGGCGCCCGTGTACCTCCAAGCCCTGGAAAGGCAGAGCGTCAATACCGATGTCGACCGGGCCGCCGATGTCTTTCTGAACGTTTTCATCCTCGGCCCTAACCTCCCTCTCAACAAGGACAGTCTGCGACAAACAGACGCCACCGTCGACGGGGCGATCCGGGAACACATCTCCGACTTGGAACGGTCGCGCCGGCGTTACGTCAAAACCTCCACGCACCTGGTCGGACTCCCCCATCGGCCCCTGCCAACCAGTGGCACCGCTCAGGTCTCCAGGGGTTACTTCCAGCACATGTCGAACCTTGAAGAAAATGTGACCTTCATCGAGGGAAGCATGGCCGCCGACACCGTTACGGACGGGCCTCAGGGCCCAATATTCGAGGCTGTGCTTGGAACAACGGTGGTCGCCGACATGAGCCTCAAAGTGGGCGACATCCTCACCATGGCACCGTCTATCGGTGAGTCCACCCGCGTCTCGGTGAGGCTGGCCGGAATAATCGAGGCCAAAGATCCGGACGCCGAATACTGGCAAAGAAGCGCCGAAATATACATCTCACCCAGTAGCCTGCAGGAGGAGGCCGACCCGGATGTCGTTGTCGATCCCGACGAACCGCCTCTGGCGCTGTTTGTAACGGAGAACGCATTGACCGAGGGCGTCGGCAAGGCGTTTCCCGGAACCCTGGTGAGTTCGAGCTGGTTCGTCCTTGTGGACAAGGAGAGCCTCAAGGACTGGTCCGTATCTGAGACGCGTGCCAGGATGGACGGACTCGAAAACGACCTTATCGCAGCCATGCGTGGCGCTACGGTATTTACCGGAATAGATTCGCTGTTAGACGACTTCGAGAGACGGAGTTTCTTCTCCACCGTTCCTTTGCTTCTGCTGCTGACCATAATGGTGATCACCGTCCTCTACTACCTGGGGATGATGGTGTCCTATCTCGTTCAGAGCAGGGAAAGCGACGTCGCTGTACTGAGAAGCAGGGGAATAAGTACCTGGCAGCTCCTGCGCCTCTACGCCCTCGAAGGCTTGGTTCTGACCGTGGTTGCCGTGGTACTGGCGCCCTTCCTCGCCATGGGAGCGGTTGCACTGGCGGGCACACTGCCCTACCTGCACGAGATCACCGGGGGCGACATGCTTCCGGTAGAGTTTCACTGGATGCCATTCCTGGTCGCCGCGGGCACCGGTGCGGTGAGCCTGGCTATATTCGTTATCCCGGGAGTCACGGGCGCCAGAACCAGCCTGGTCATACACAAACTGCGGTCCTCTCGCCCTCCGACGATTCCACTGTTCCAGCGGTACTACCTGGACATTGGCCTGCTGGTGTTGGGTGGGATTGTCTTCTGGGAACTCCAGGCCAAAGGCGAGCTGGTGTCCGGAGGGCTCTTCGAAGACTTTGAGGTAAACGAGGCACTGCTATTGGCGCCGGTTCTTTTTCTCACCGTCGTTGCCCTGCTCTTTCTAAGGTTCTTTCCCTTGTTCGTCCGATTCATCGGCGGCGAGTCGCCAGGTCTGGTCCACCTGTTAACGGCCGCCACCGTCGTTACTCTTGGGCCCGCCATAATTGGCCGGGAGGTGAGCGATGACAACGGGCTCGCCTCCGTGGCTCCAGTAATACTCCTGACGATGTTTACCGGGGCTTACTGGGCGACACACCGCGCTCGGCAACCGGTATCCCGGCTGGCCGGACTGGCTTTACAGTCAGGGCTCATCGCCGGAATCGTGCTCCTGGAACCACCGGTTTCAGATGAGGTCAGCTTCGTTCCCACCCTCTCCCTGATTTCCATCGTCCCCGCCCAGTTAGTCTTTTGGCTGTTCCAGTCCTCGGCCCGCATCGCTCCGGTATGGGTCTCGATGGGCCTGTGGCACATGGCCCGAAACCCCCTGCAATACAGCTGGCTGGTGCTTCTGCTGGTGATGGTGACCGGACTTGGCCTGCTCGCCGCCAGGGTTGGTGGCACCCTGAAACTCAGCCACGAGGAGCGGATCAGATACGACGTCGCGGCGGACCTGCGCGTCAGCAATATTCCAGAATTCATGACCCGCGGTAGGACCGATCTGAAAGAGCGGTTCCTCACCATCCCAGGGGTCCAGTCCGTGTCTTTGACCCATCGCAGCATGGGAAGCCTGGGGACATCTTCGATCGGGAGACAATTTCAGGTACTGGCAGTCGAGTCCCAGGATTTCCCCTACATCTCCTGGTACCGAGACGACTTCTCGGAACGTCCGCTGACCGACGTCATGCGGGCACTGCAATTCCGGTCTCTGTCGGCCCATCTTACGATTCCCGAGGATGCCACCAGCATCGGTGTCTGGGTCAAACCTGAGAAATTTTACCCCAACGTTTCGCTAAGGCTGATCGTCGAGGACGCCAGAGGCAGTATAAGCGCCCTCTTCTTGGGACCGTTGGGAGATCCAGACTGGACACTGATGAGCACCGAGATGCCCCGAATCGGGGTGCCTCCCCTGAAACTGGTGTCGGTCCAGATCTCCGAGCCCGGTTTCGGTCCATCCGCGACCCCCGGATCGATCTTGCTGGACGACATCCACGTCACAAAGGACGCCGATCCAGAGGTCGAGGTACTGGACGACTTCGAGGGCCCTGTCCGTTGGTCTGTGTTGCCAACGTCGATAATCTCTTCAGACTCCATCTCCAACAGCATTACCGAGGTCTTAAACGGCAATGGGGCCGGGCTGTTCTCCTTCGGGAAGGACACCGATAGGGGCATCCGGGGATTCATACGAGACGATGGCGCGACCCTGGTGCCGGTAGCGGCCAGTTCATCGTTCCTGAAGGCCACTGGCACAGACGTGGGCAACGCCATGATCATCGGGGTGATGGGACACTTCGTGCCCATTGTGATCCGCGATTCCGTGGACTACTTCCCCACTTTGAACCCCGGCAACTTCGGTTTTGTCCTGGCGGACCTGGACACCTTGTTGAGGCAGATCAACATCCTGGGCCCGGCTCTGCCCGTGAGCCCGAACGAGCTACTGATCGACGAGGCCCCCGGCGCAGGCCAGGCGGTTCGGGAGGTCGCGCTCAGCATTGCCGGCTCCCCGACCAGCGTCCGCGACAAAGAGGCCCAGCTAACAGCGGTACGGCTGGACCCACTGATCACCGGGGGATGGAAGGCCATGGTACTCCTGTCTCTGGTTCTCATCATCGTAATCGCCGGCATGGGGTACCTCACATATCTGTTGGCCTTTGCGGACCGTAGTAGGAGCGAAATGGGCTTCCTGCGCTCCATGGGTCTATCGTGGGGTCAAATGGCGGGGTTGCTGGCGCTTGAGCACCTCGTCGTCGTCCTGGTCGGATTGGGGCTCGGGAGCTGGGCCGGACTGGAGATGAGCAGGAGGATGGTCTCCTCGGTTGCGGTGACGGACCGGGGTTCCCCTGTCCTGCCGCCTTTCATACTGATAACCGACTGGAGCTTCATGGGGCCGATTTACGCCGCTTTGGTCGCCCTGTTCCTGATCGCCCTCTTCAGATTGAACCGCGGTATGCGGAACCTGGACATGCACACCATTTCCAGGCTGGAAGGGAATTAAGCCGGCAGCAAGTGAAATGCGGATCAGCCAGGTACAAGTAGAGGACAGGCAACCGGCAAGTAATTATCTCAAAGTACTCATAGGGGGAGCGCCCCGACGAGTCGGGGCCAACGGGTCTGGGGGATGTGGCCCCAGAATAAAAACCCCTGTGGGCTGGTGGGCGTAAGTTGCCTCCCTTTTCGAGATAGTTTCTAAGCCCAATGAAAAAAGAATGTTGAAACAAATATCCAATCTGATATCGGCATGGCCACTGGTGGGTAAACGAAGCCTGGCCCACTGGCGGTTGCTCGTTTCGGTGGTCATCGGAGTCCTTCTTGCGGCTGCGATCATGGCTGGTACGGTTATCTACTTCGACTCACTCCGAGAGCTGGCCCTCGAAAACACCCTTGAAGAACTTACCACCAACGAGACGAACATTCTCGTCAAAGCGCGGAGGGGTCCGACCTCGTACAAGGAGTACGACAAGGTCTCCGGCTTAGTCAACGGCGAAGTCGATGCACGCATTGGGGGAGTCCTAAGGGACCGTATACGCGGAGGCAAGACCTCCACATTCTTTCTCACGGTTCCGGGTAACGAGACCAGGGCAGGCGACGACAACTCAAGGTCTTACTTTGTATATCTTCCGCGGCTATCGCAGCACGTCACCCTACTTCCCGGCGGCAAGAGTCCACAAGATCAACCCCTGGACGGCCCGGACGGCCTGTTGGTACTGGAAGCCATGATACCCGAGGACGCCGCCTTGCTATTTGGGCTGGACATCGGCGATCGCCTGTCCGCAGTTCCTTTCTGGGAAGACAACACGCCCTATGCCACTGTCGTTGTCAGCGGCATAATCCGAAAAAATGATCCGTCTTCAGAGTTCTGGCACCTGGACGATACGATCTTCCGAGCATCCACAGGATCGAGCTTCCAGACGGTCCCCTTCTACGTCACAGAGCGGTCCTTCATGGAGGTCCTGGGGACATCTTTCACCGACATGGACAGTTCCTACGGCTGGTTGCTGGCGGTAGACACCGACAAGATCAACGCCAGGAATGCCTCTAGCGTCCGGGCCAACATAGAGTTCATGAAGACCCGGTTCTCGGCGGACCTCTTCAGCTATCGACAGCTATCCTCGCTGGACGAAGCGTTGGGCGAGTATGACAAGCGTCTCTTCTTCTCCAAGCTCCCTATGTTCATCATCCTCATAGTCATCGCGGTCGTCATCCTGTACTACGTGGTAACCCTCTCGTCCCTTCTGGTAGACCAGCAACGGGCCGAGATCGCACTGCTCAGGAGTAGGGGAGCTAGCTCGGCCCAAATCCTGGCCGTATTCGTACTGGAGGGCGCTACTATATCGATACTGGCCGCCGTTCTGGCTCCGTTGCTTGCTGCCACCGTCATCAGCGGTCTGGGATTCACCCCGGCCTTTTCCGATCTGAGCGGCGGAGGTCGGTTGCCGGTCAACATCTCCGGTGGCGCTTACATGATGAGCGCGCTTGGAGGGCTGCTGAGCTTTGCGGCTCTGATGATCCCTGCGGTGCAGGCCTCACGGATCGGGGTCACCAGGCACCGCCAGGAGGCCGCACGTCCGACCAGCCAAACATTCTTTCAGCGCTACTACCTGGACGTGATGCTACTGGTGATCAGTGTCCTCCTCTTCCGTCAGCTAACTGAGAGAGGCTCGGTAGTCACCAGTAATCTATTTGGAGAGCTGACCGAGGACCGGCTGCTTCTGGCCGTACCCGCCCTGGTGCTCCTCACGTTCGCATTGGCGATGCTTCGGCTGTTCCCGCTGGCGATCCGGTTCCTCAACGGTGATTCACCGGCCATCCTGCACCTGGTCATGGCCGGTACGACCTTGATTTTGACTCCGGCCATCGCGGCCAACGGGTGGCTGGACGAAGAAGGATCGGCCTGGCCGGCCCAGGTCCTTCTGACCCTGGTACTGGGTGCCGTATACTGGGGCACCCACCGCACGGGGCGGCTGCTTCCGAGGCTTGGAGGGATAGGAGTCCAGGGGGCTCTGGTGGCCTCCATCATCCTGGTGGGACCGACGCTACCACTCCACCGTGTATTCATCCCGATACTCGTCTCCGTCGTGCCCGCGCAGCTCATATTCTATTTCCTGAAGGCATTCTCCCAGCGGGCCCCGGTTGGCTTCGTCATGGGGCTCTGGCAGATGGCGCGCAATCCCACCCACTACGCCCGGCTCTCGTTGCTGCTGATTCTCATGGCGGGTCTTGGAATATTCTCCGCCAGCTTTGCAGGGACCTTGAAACGGAGCTTTGAAGACCGCGCCCTCTACTCCATCGGCACCGACATCAGGCTTGAAGGGCTGCTGCTCAATAGTCACGGAGAGACCCGTCCGGTGGCAGACAGCTATCTGGACCTGCCGAGTGTCGAGAAGGTGAGTCCGGTGTTCCGCGGATTCGGGTCCGATCTCTCCACCCTGTTCGGCGAGCACTTCACCATGTTCGCCATGGATGGCGAGGTGCTGAGCGAGATCGCCTACGCCCGAAACGACTTCTCTGACGAGCCCCTGGGCGAACTTTTAAACTCTCTCGATCATCCCACCCCACCAGTCGGGATCACCCTCCCCAACGATTCGCGGACCCTGATCATGCGAGTCAAGCCCGACAGGGCCCGTCCGAGTATCGTTGTTACAGCCCAGTTGCGCGACGCAAACGGACGCTATTTTCCGTACCGCATGGGTGCGCTCGACTCCAGCGGTTGGATAGAGTTGAGAACAAGTCTGGACAGAACCAGACGGGTTAGCCGGTTTACGCCGCTGGACCCCGTTGGCCCCCTTACCCTGGTCTCGGTGTCAATCCATGAAACGGACTGGCAGCGCAGGCTCAGGGCCGGCTCGGTTACGATCGACGATATCCTCGTGACCACGGCTGGAGGAACGCAGAGAGTCCTACTGGAAGGGTTCGAACAAATAGAAGACTGGTCGGTCTTGAGGGTCGCCAAGGAATCGGTTACCGATCACATTCTTGAGTCCAACGCAGGGATTAGCGGCGGTACCGGAGCTGCAACGTTCATCTGGTCGGAAGGACTGGCGCTGATCAGCCGGGGCATCTTCCACGGCCCGCCGGTATCCCCGCTGCCGGTGCTGGCGAGCACATCGTTTCTCGATGACACGAGCCACAAGCTGGGCGCCAGCTTCGAGATCTCCGTGGTGGGGAATCGAGTGCCGATCCAACTGGTTGACTCCATAGACTACTTCTCCACGCTGGATACCATAAACGAGAGGTTCCTTATAGCCGACCTGACCTCGTTGTCCAGGTACGTGAATCTGAACTCGTCGTCCTCGGAACTCAAGCCCAACGAACTATGGCTCTCGGCCGGGCCGGACCCGGTCCTGCGTGAACAACTGCTGGAAGCCATGGAGGCCAACGAGCCCTTCTCCTCGAACAAGATCCACGACAGGGAGGCGGCTCTGGCCGCATCTCTGGTAGACCCATTGGTGGAAGCAGGATGGAGGGCCCTGCTCTTCATCGCATTCTCGGCCGTGCTCATTTTGAGCGCCCTGGGTTTTCTGGTCCACGCATATGTGTCTTTCCGCAGCAGGGCAGTCCAATTCGCGCTGATGAGGACCATCGGTTTCTCTATGAAACAACTTATGATGCTGGTATGGCTGGAGCAGGCCCTGGTCATAGCCGCCGGTATGGCCCTTGGCACCTGGATGGGCGGAAGACTGGGTGAGACCTTTATGCCCTTCATGGGCCACGACGATGTGGGCACCCAGGTGTTGCCGCCGTTTATCATGGAAGTCAGTTGGGGAACGCTCGCTATAACCTACGCCGCCATGGCCGTCGTATTCGCACTCATTACTATGGGCGTGATATGGTTCATCAGAAGAATTTCGCTCCAGCGCATCCTCCGATTGGGGGAGATGTAGAGGGGTCTCAGACACCGCAATGACGTATATAGACAGACAGGCATACATCCTCTGCGAGGACCTGTTCAAGATCTACAAGATCGCGGACCTGGAGGTCGTGGCTCTCCGGGGTCTCGACCTGGTCATCCAACAGGGAGAGGTCCTGGCCATAGTGGGCGCCAGCGGCAGTGGGAAGAGCACTCTGCTCAACATACTGGCCGGCTACGACGCCCCCTCGGCGGGCAGGGTGACAGTGGGGGGCAAGGACCTGCTCCAGATGAGCATCAAAGACGTGGAGGAGTACAGGCAGAGGGACGTCGGTTTCATCTGGCAAGAGACCAGCCGCAACCTCTTCCCCTATCTGACGACCCTGGAAAACGTGGCGCTGCCGATGATGCTGACCAGCCTCTCCAGCGGCGAGAGGAGCAGGAGGTCCGAGGAACTGCTGAGACTGGTCGGCCTGGGACACCGGATGGACCATACTCCCGAGAAACTCTCTGGTGGGGAACAGCAACGGGTGGCCATCGCGGTGGCTTTAGCAAATCATCCGCCGCTTCTGCTGGCCGACGAACCGACCGGAGAGTTGGACGATACCACGGCGGCAGAGATCCTGGACCTCTTCGGCACCGTCAACCAGGAGTTGGGTACGACCATCCTCATCGTGACCCACGACATCGACATCGCCTACAAGGTAGGCAGGGTAGTGTTGATACGCGACGGCAAGATGTCAACCGAAGTCCGGCGAAAGCTCACATTCAAGCGCGTCTCGGGCTCGGCCGAGTCCGATAGTACCCTTGAGGAATTCATCCTGGTGGACGGCAGCGGAAGGGTGCAGATACCGAGGGAATATCTGGACAAGTTGAACATTAAGGAGCGTGCCAGGATGCACCTGGAAGACGGCAAAGTCACGCTGGCGCCGGAGGGTTAGTGGGGTGAGCAGGGTTCCGCCGTTAATATCCACCATTGATCTATGGCGCACCCATCGCCTCGGGGCCGTGGAGATCAACGCCCTCCGAGGCGTGAACCTGACCGTTTACCCCGGACGGTTCCTGGCCGTGGTCGGCAGGTCGGGTTCGGGTAAGACGACGTTGCTCAACCTGATGGCCGGCCTGGACCAGCCGACCTCGGGCAAGGTGCTGTTCCAGGACCGGGACCTGTCGATGATGAGCGAAGCCGAACTCACCGAGATCCGCCGGCACAAAGTAGGATTCGTCTTTCAGTCCTTCGGGCTCCTGCCTCTGCTGTCCGCATTTGAGAACGTGGAACTCCCTCTCCGGATCTCCAGGGTCGCTCCAGGCGAGAGGGAGGAGCGGACTCGGGAGGCCCTGGAGATGGTGGGTCTCTGGCAGAGAGCACGTCACCGGCCCTACGAACTCTCCGGCGGTGAGCAGCAACGGCTCGCCATCGCCCGGGCGATCGTGACCCGTCCGCTGGTGATTTTGGCCGATGAGCCGACAGGCGAACTGGACTCTAACAACGCCAGGTCCATCTTCGGACTTTTCAAGGAAATGGTCGTCAACCACGGCATCAGCGTCGCCGCGGCCACCCACGACTCGACCCTGCTGGCCATGGCCGACGAGGTCAAGGAGATAAGGGACGGCGCTCTGGTCGAACAGGTGGAGCTGGGACAGCGCTACCGGGACTAGGTAGGTGTATCCAGCCGAGCGGATCTCCGACCACTGAAAACCACCATAATTCCGACCTCTACCTGCTTGCACCCTCCATCCGCCACCGGTTAACCTCTTCCCTGCGGACATCTGTTCTTATTCCTCTCCGACACTGGCCCGAGAAACGTGAAATGCACGGAAGCAGTCCAGTCCCCGGCGCGCTCGACAAGCAGCTAGGCGCATTCCTCAACACGCGATTTGCGCCTTCCACCAGCCGCGTCGCGCCCACCTTCAGGGAGATCACGATCTGCTACGCCTACATGTGCAGCTATGCCTACGGGTGCTCGGAGAAGAGCGGCCGGCCGGCGCAGGTGCTGACCCGCCGTTGCATGAGATACCTGCCCGACCAGATGAGGGTAGAACCGGCACTGTCCGAGTTCGCCATGGACCTCCTGGCCAAACGGAGACAGGCCGGTGAGCGGTTTTCTCCCGTCACCACCGCGGTCCTCGACGATTTCAGACCGGACGGCCCAATCCGGAAGAGCCTGTAGGTGCCCGTATGTCGGTCCCGATGTTCGACCTGAGCGGGAAAGTCGCCATCGTTACCGGTGGAAACGGCGGCATAGGCCTGGGGATAGCTAAAGGGCTGGCCGGCGCAGGGGGCGATATCGTCGTGGCGGCCCGCAGCGCCTCGAAGACGGAGGAGGCCGTAGACCAGCTACAAGGGCTTGGCGTGCGAGCCATCGGGATCGCTACGGACGTCGCAAATGAGGGTTCCGTCGGGTCTATGGTCGATGCCGCCATTGCCGAGTTCGGCCGCATCGACGTCCTCGTCAATAACGCCGGTATCAGCGTGCGCAAGCAGCCCCACGAGTACACCCTCGAGGAGTGGTCCAGGGTCATAGACGTCAACCTTACCGGGACCTTCCTCTGCTGTCGAGGCGTCTATCCACATATGGCCGACGCCGGGGGCGGCAAGATCATCAATATCGGTTCCATGACCTCGATCTTCGGCAGCGACTGGGTGGCATCCTACTCGGCCAGCAAGGGTGGGGTCGTCCAGCTATCCAAGAGCCTGGCCATGGCCTGGGCCAGGGACAACATACAGGTCAACGTCATCCAGCCCGGGTGGATACACACCGACCTGACAGCCTACATCAAGAAAGATGCACCCGATCGTTACGCCTCCATCGAAGCCCGCATTCCTCACGGGCGCTGGGGCGAGCCTGAAGAGATGGCCGGCGCCGCGGTCTTTTTAGCCGGCAGCGCCTCCGACTACGTCACTGGTATCACTCTGCCCGTAGACGGCGGATACTCCTCGTTCTGACGACTGCACCTGCCCGTCTGGGGCATCTACTTCCACAAGATAACTCTCCGCACCTTTTTGCCTCCACAGGCACCTAATATTCTTAGGGACGTGGATGAAGTGGCGCCCCGCTTGAGTTGCGGGGCAGGCAGAAAGGTGTGGGCCAGTTATGGATAAGAAAACCAGAGGCCAACGCATTTCCTCAACGGTCGCGATTGTGGTCGGCCCCAGAGGATGGGGCCCGGCACTGTTTTGGGCAGGAGTGGTGGTGGGCCTGACGTTGGTGGCCAGCGCCGTTATCAACCCCCTGTTCGGACGATCGGTCCACTGGGACTGGGTGGCGGGTATCGCTCCGATCTCTTTCGCCGTGTTCGCTATCGCCTTCCGGCGCCGCTGGGTTTGACCGGCCGCACGGTCACGCCGAACGGCCCTTCCGCTCGCCGCCCGATTGCACCTGGTATACTATCGGTCGGAAACTCACCGTAATCGCCGGTAGCGCGATAAGCCAGCCCCTCGGTATAGAGGGCGTAGCAACTCGACATCCAGTTAAGCGGAGATATGCCACCCGGTGGGCGAAGACTTGATCCTGGAGCGAAGGGACGGTATCGCCACCGTCACCTTCAACCGTCCGGAGCAGCGCAATGCCATCAGCTACCGGGGCTGGCTGGACCTGCGACGCATCGCTTCAGAGTTGGAGCAGGACCCCGAAGTCAAGGTGGTCGTATTCACCGGCGCCGGCGACGAGGCCTTCTCCGCTGGCGCCGACATCAAAGACTTTGACAGGCACCGTAGCGACTCGGAGCGGGCCAA
Organism: uncultured Dehalococcoidia bacterium; assembly: GCA_964510985.1. Lineage (GTDB taxonomy): Bacteria > Chloroflexota > Dehalococcoidia > Lucifugimonadales > CAZEDC01 > CAZEDC01. The sequence continues at coordinate 6,377 of CAZEDC010000159.1, read as the reverse complement.
GGTGTACGCCGAGGCCTTCGACGGCGCCCTGGATGACATCGAGGCCCTGTCCAAGCCCACAGTCAGCCTGATCAAAGGCTACTGTGTCGGTGGAGGCTGCGAGCTGTCAATGGCGACGGACATCCGCATCGCAGCCGACAACAGCCGCTTCGGCATTCCGGTCGCACGGCTGGGCATACTGGTGGGCTACCGGGAGATGCGAAGGCTGGTGAACCTGGTCGGGCCCGGTAACGTCTCCTATATACTTCTCAGCGCACGCCTGATCGACTCACATGAGGCGCTGCGCATCGGCATGGTGAACCAGGTTGTCCCTGCGAGCGATATCCAGGAGTACACCTGCCGGCTGGCACAAGAGATGGTACCGCTGGCACCTCTGTCGCAGAGGCGGCACAAGGAGATTATGAAGACCGTCCTGAGGAACCCCTCGCTGGCGGGGCTGACACAAGAGGAGGAGCACCTGCCCTTCGCCAACTTCGACAGCGAGGACTTCGCCCAGGGTCGCAGGGCCTTTCTGGAACGGCGGAAGCCGGAGTTCAAGGGCTGGTAGGTTTGGTTCGCGTTTCGGCAGGCTCTCCGAGCAGTATCCCACAAAGTCCGACGGATCCTATTCATGTAGGGGCAGGTTTCAAACCTGCCCCTACATCACGTCAAATGAAAACTTGACCCGCCGAGTCACCGGCGTCCTGGAGTCATTTGACCCGCTGGATCACCTTGCGGGTGGAGTCCACCAGCGCGTCGACGTCCTCGTCGGTGGTCAGAATGTTCAGCCCACCGGCGCATGCCGAGTTGAGAAGAACGCCCTCGTTGATCATTCCGGTGAAGAATGCCTTCTTTACCGCTGAATCGGAACGAGCCAACGAGCGATAGTCGGTGATCTCCCCCTCGGTAAAGTTGATACCGAAGAACGACGCGATTCCGGTGACTTGAGCGGGCACATCCAGCTCGTCGAAGACCGATTGCAGCTTTTCGCGAAGCGTGGTGCCCAGCCGGTCCATCCGCTGATAGACCTCCGACGTCAGATGGTTCATGGTTACCTCGCCGGCGACCATCGACATCGGATTGGCATTGAAGGTGCCGGCGTGGGGGATAGCGGCGCCCTCAGTCGGGTCGAATAGCGCCATAATGTCTCTTCGTCCCCCGAATGCCCCCGCAGGGGTGCCGCCGCCGACGATCTTGCCCAGCGCCGTGAGGTCCGGGGTCACGCCCATCAACTCCTGGGCGCCTCCCGGCGCTACCCTGAAGCTCTGCACCTCGTCGAAGATCAGCAGTATGCCCATCTCCTCCGTGATACGCCGAAGGCCTTCCAGATAGCCTGGCTTGGCGGGTAGGTACCCGAAGCCGGAGACCACCGGCTCCAGGATGACACAGGCAAGCTCATCTCCATGCTCCCTGATGATACGCTCGCTGGTCTCCAGGTCGTTGTTGGGTATCAGCACGACGCCCTCGGCGACGCTGGGTGGCTGCCCCGGATGCTCCGGCACGGGAGTGAAACCGTCCGGGTTCAGCTCGCTGGCCGGAGTCTTCACGCTGACCGCCACGTACTCGTGAGCCCCGTGATATCCACCCTCCAGCTTGGCTATCTTGTGTCTGCCGGTGAAGGCCCGGGCCGCTCGGATGGCCAGCATGGTGCCCTCCGTGCCGGAATTGACGAAGCGGAGGGTGTCAACCGAGGGAATCCTGTCGCAGAGAATCTTTGCCAGGCGTATCTGGGACTCAGTCGGTCCGCTGAAGGCCGTCCCCAATGCGGCCTGCCCCTGGAGCGCCTCGACCACGTCGGGGTGTGCGTGGCCCAAAATGAGGCTGGTCGCATTGATCATGAAATCCAGGTAGCGGTTGCCGTCAACATCGTATACGTATCTGCCCTCGGCGTGGTCCACGAATATCGGATATGGATCGAAATCGTGTGTGGCCCGGGAACTGCCTCCCGGGAGGTATTTTGACGCTTCATCCTGCAGCTCCTTGGACTTGGGAGTGCTGGCCATGAACTGGTCTCTCTCGCTTTGCAAATGCTCCGCCGTCATTTCGCCCTCCTTGCCCGGCTGTTGGTGTGACCCCATTGTAGTCTTCATGGATTTTCTTGTATACACCGGTCGGCTCACACCGCCGTAGCGCCCCCGTCGATGACCAGCTCGCTGCCCGTGACGTAGGAGGACTCATCGGATGCCAGGTACAGGGCCCCGTATGCGACCTCCTCCGGGTTTCCGAAGCGCCCCATCGGCACCGCCGACATGCGGCTCTCGCGGGTCTCGGCATTGGGGAATACCTGAAGTATCATCGGCGTCTGGATCGGGCCGGGGTGTACCGAATTCGCCCTGATGCCGTCAACGGCGTATTGTATCGCCGTGGACTTGGTGAGCAGCCGCACTGCGCCCTTGGACGCGTTGTAAGCTGTGGCCCAACTGCTGCCGATCAACCCCGAGATCGAAGAGATGTTGACGATGGAGCCGCCGCCTGCACTCTTCATATATGTGATCACAGCCTTGGTGCCGAGAAAGACGCCCCTGGCGTTGACCGCCATCATCCGGTCCCATTCGTCGGCGGTCGTATCCTCCACTGTCGCCCGTTCCGCGATTCCAGCGTTGTTGACCAGGATGTCCAGTCTTCTGAACCGGTCCAACACCGCGTCCACCGCTCCGGCCCAGTCCTGTTCGCTGGTGACATCCAGCCTGACAAAGAGCGAATCCCCGCCGGCAGCCGTGATCTCGGCCGCAACTCCGCGGCCTTCGTCTTCGCGGATGTCGCCGATCCCGACTTTGGCGCCTTCGCGGGCGAACAGCAAGGCCTGGGCGGCGCCGATTCCACGGGCCGCACCGCTGATGAGCGCGACCTTTCCTTCGAGCCTCATAGGCGGGCTTGAAGTGACATCGTGCTAGTCAATAGGGCCTGCGAGGGGTATTTCACTGACCGCTGGGTATCTCTTTTCTCTTCTTCAAGGAGACAAGTAATTCGTTCAGACTCCCGGAGCGGAACCCATCCAGGTCCAGGGTGACGTAGGAGTAGCCGATGGTGCGGAAGTACTCGGTAACACGCTCCCGGATGCCATCTTCCATAAGGACGAAGAAATCCTCCGGCTCCACCTCGATCCTGGCCACTGTATCGTGGTGGCGTACCCTGAGCTGCTTGATTCCTAGACCCCGTAGGAACTCTTCGGCCTTGGCTATACGTGTCAATGCCTCAATCGAGACCGGTGTGCCGTAGGGTATACGCGAGGAGAGACAGGCCTGGGCGGGCTTATCCCAGGTGGAAAGTCCGATCTTCTTCGACAGCGCACGAATCTCGGTCTTCGTCAGGCTGGCCTCCACCAACGGGCTGCGGACACCGAACTGTTTGGCGGCGTTCAGGCCGGGGCGAAAGTCGCCCAGGTCGTCAACGTTGGCCCCGTTGGCGACCCATGTGTAGCCCTCTTCGGCGGCGAACCGGGTCAGGCGCGTGTACAGCTCGTCTTTACAGAAGTAGCACCGATTGGGATCGTTGGCCTGGTAGTCTGTTCGCTGGACCTCTTCCGTCTGTATGACGCGGTGACTTAGCCCGAGGCTCTCGGCCAACGAGACCGCACTATGCAGCTCGGATGGGGCCAGGCTGGGCGAGCTGGCGGTAACGGCCAGTGCCCTGCGGCCGAGCACCTCGTGGGCGATGGCGGCAAGGAACGCGCTATCGGCGCCGCCCGAGTATGCCACGATGAGGGTTCCCATCTCCAGGAGATTGGCCTTCAGCGCCTCCAGCTTCTCCACAGTACTCTTTGAAGCAACGGTCTCAATCTGTGTTGCCATGATTTTTCCTGCCCCGACTACTGCTCTATTATCCGGCCATGAGCGACTCGACGATCTGTCTCATCTCGCCCTTGTAATGCTCGTAGGACCGGTTCTGGTAGCTCAGATACCGCTGCGACTCCTCGGTATCATACCAGTCCACCCAGCCCGGCGTGTCCCTGTAAACGGCCGAGTCCACGGGAGCCCCCAGCAGGTCGAAATAGTCGTTGACATAGTCCCACCCCTGGCACTGCCACACGGGGCCGCCCGCGATGTTCAAGACCTTTCCAACAGCCTCTTTGCTGCCCACCGATGCAGCGAGGGCATCTACCACGTCGTCGCGGTGGACCATCTCGACCCGTTGTTCGGGCGTGAACGGCCACACCCCGGGAGGCTCCAGGAATGCGGGCACGGCAATACCCGCTATACGCAGGATTACGTACTTGACCGAGGACTTCCTGACCATCGCTTCCCCTGCGATTTTGCTTTCCGCATAGACGTCAATGGCGCTCTGTGGGTGGTCGGTGCCGACAGGAGGTTTCTCCGCGCTGGTATCGCCATATGTGCTGATGGACGAGGTGAAAACCAGGACAGCGTCGGGGTTGGCCTCCTCTAGCGCTTTGACAACGACCTCGGTCCCGCCGACGTTGACGGCGAACGTCCGGCCGCGGTCCCGCTCGCTGGCGGGGGGAAGCAAAGCGGCCAGGTGAACGACCGCGCTCACACCTTCAACCGCTCTGATTACCGCCCGAGCGTCGGTGATGTCACCGCGTATGACGCCGATATTGTCACGACCCTCAAGCTCGGAGAAGTCCATGGCGGGCAGGTCGAAGGCTCGTACGGACCGTTCGGTCTCGGCCAGACGCTCCACCAGCCGAATGCCGACGCTGCCGGCCCCGCCGGTGACGAGAACCGGGTCACTCACGTCAGCGTCGTCCCCTTCATGGTCGCCTTCTCCGCCAGGATCTTGATTTCAACCTGGAGCTTCTCCAGGCCCGCTGGTAACTCGGTCCAGTCCGCCTTGTCTACGGTCTCTTTCAAGCCGACTGCAGCTCGCTGGCAGGCCCGGCTGGCCGGAACGCTGGGCATGGTCTTGAAAAAGAAGCTGGGACTCAGGCCGCTTAGTGTGTTCACTATTCCGTCCAGGGTCGGCGCCAAGCCTGGAGACACCTCATTTACAGACTCCAACCCGTCCCTGACTGCTTTACAGGTCTCGATCGCCTCTTGAAGAATCTCAAGTCCCGAGGGCATATTCTCTCCTGATATTAGGGAGCTTTCAACCTGTCCGATCGTAACCCTTCTAGATTGGCGGCCCAGAAAACAGTGGGAAACGAGCAGTCAGTCGTCGCTGGCCGAGGCGAGTGTCTCCGTAGTCTCCTCGATAGGCTGGTGGCCGTTCGATGAGTGCTCGTAATGGCGCTTCATGGCCTCCAGATCGACCTCGTCCTCCCTCAAGTAGCCCTTGCCACCGTGGCGGTCGTAGGGGAAAGGCATGAACTTCTCGAACTTCTCCTTGAATCGCGGGCGGCTCGGCCTCGTGTCGAAGGGGAAGCGGTGTTTGGCGGCGTCGGCGGGTTCTACGGAAACCAGCTCGTAGTCCCGGCTTCCCAGCCCTATCTCGTGGCCGGTGTTGATGCTCGCCACTTCGCTCTGGCCGTGGATGATGGCGGCCGCCGCCTCGAACTTCTTGTCGCCCGGGTGGTGGGCCTCCATCAACTCCGCCGCTGAGCCTGGGATACCGTGTGAGTTCCTGGCTGCGTCCACGCCGGCCATGTCGATGGCCACCGGGTCCTTGCTGGCGAACACACCGAGGTGTGGCACTATCGGCACATCCGCGAAACCGGCGCAATCACATCTGGGCGACACGTCGACGGCCAAGTTGATGAAACCCACCTTGTCTCGTCCGACGGCTTTCACCGCGCCAAGGCAGGCATCGGCGATGGCGACGTCAGTGGCGTCGAACATCACTAAGGGGATCTCGGCAATACCGCGGCCTCCCATTAAACCCATACACCCCAGGCAGGTCACGCATCTCTTACGCTCCCATTCCAGCTCGTCGTTCCCATTAACGTGCCATAGATCGAAGGGGCAGCAATCCTCGAGAATCTCCCAGTCCGGTGTGTTGGCTTTGCCCTCGAACACCTCGGGATGGAACGCCGCCGCGGCACCGTAACCATACTTAGGGTGTCCTCCCATGTGAACGTTCAGCTTCCCGCGCTTCGACTGGGCGCCGATCCCCAGGTTCTTGAGGGCCCCGCCGATCACACCCATGGCGTGGCCCTTGAAGTGGGTGAGGGTGATGAGCACGTCGGCCGCCGCGATGGCCTGCGCGATGTAGGCTTCCTTGAGCAGATAGCCCTCAGGGAGGTCCACCCTGTAGTCGCTGGTGCCGATGAAGCCGTCGGCCACGATGAAGGGACAACCCAGCGTGGCCGAGTTGTACCCGTTGCGTTCGGCAGTCTGGAGCAGGTCTAACTCGGTGGACCTGGAACTCCAGGGAGAGTAGGTCTGGGTGGTCGTGTCGCAGACGAACGGTCTCCCACCCAGCTCCTTGATCCGGTCGGCCAATGCCCGGGCGTACACCGGGCGCAGGTAGGCCGAGTTGTTCCACTCTCCGCAGTGGACCTT
>CAZEDC010000158.1:0-7579 GCA_964510985.1 uncultured Dehalococcoidia bacterium | reverse complement strand
CGTAGCCGTAGAGGGTCGGCAGATCGAAGGCAACGCTTAGTCCTGTCTGGCCCTGTTCCAGCAGGTATTTGAAGCGCTGGTTGGTCTCCTCGGCGGTCCCGAAGCCGGCAAACATTCGCATGGTCCAGAGCCGGCCCCGGTACCCAGTGGCGTGCACACCTCTTAGGAAAGGGTAGACACCGGGGAGTTCAAGCCCGTGTCTCCCTTCTTCACGATGAAGATGCGCGGGCGTGTACACGGCCTCCACCGGTATCTCCGAGACCGTGGTAAAAGATCCCTTACGTTCCTGCGACAGGGGAGGCTTTACGTACCGATCCTGCACACCCGTTTGTCGTGGCTCATGGCGACTGGACATGGGGTATAGCTCCTCTGGCACCGTTCCGTAGCAGTGGCAGTGTGAAAACGCTCCAGTCCGATGATGTCTACCTGGCCTTGTTGAGTTCCCTCTCCCTGAGCTCAACCCGGCGTATCTTACCACTTATCGTCTTGGGCAGATCGGTAACGAACTCAACGGCCCGGGGATACTTGTAGGGCGCCGTGGTCTTCCGGACGTGTTCCTGGAGGCTGAGCACCAGTTCATCCGAGCCCACGTGGTCGGGAGTGAGGACGACAAAGGCCTTCACGATGTCGCCCCGGACCGGGTCCGGGCTGGCGACCACCGCGGACTCTGCCACCGCCGGGTGCTCAATGAGCGCGCTCTCCACTTCGAAGGGGCCGATGCGATACCCGGCTGAGATTATCAGGTCGTCGGCGCGTCCCACGAACCAGAAGTAGCCGTCCTCGTCTCGGTGGGCCTTATCGCCGGTCAGGTACCAGTCGCCGAGGAAGCTCCGGGCCGTGGCCTCGTCGTCCCTCCAGTATCCGCTGAACAGGCCTACGGGCCTGTCGGGCTTAACCCTGATGGCTATCTGTCCCTCCTCGCCGGTCGGGACCTCATTCCCATCATCGTCGACAACGGATGCCTGGATACCGGGCATGGGCAGGCCCATGGAGCCCGGCTTGACGGGCAGGCAGCGGTAGTTGGCGATCAGCAGGACGGTCTCGGTCTGGCCGTAGGCATCGTAGATGGTGAGCCCCGTGCCGTCCTCCCATTGCTTCATCACCTCGGGGTTCAGCGGCTCTCCGGCGCTGGTGCAATGGTCCAGGTAACTCAGATCGTTCTCCGTCAAGTCCTCCAGGACCAGCATCCTGTACACTGTGGGCGGAGCGCAGAAGGATGTGACTCCGAACCGCTCCAGGATGCCCAGCGTCTGCTTAGCGTCGAACCGGCCGACGGTGTTGTGCTGGAGGATCGCCGCCCCCTGGGTCCACTGGCCAAAAAGTTTACCGTAGGCGGCCTTGGCCCAGCCCGTATCCGAGATGGTCCACTGAAGGTCGGTGGACTTCAAGTCGTGCCAGTATTTGGCTGTGCCAACCATCGCAAACCCGAAGGACGCCTGAGTGTGCAGCACCATCTTGGGGGGGCCAACGGTGCCCGACGTGAAGTAGATAAGCAACGGATCGTCGTTTCGAGTGGGTTCTACACCGTCCAGATGGGATGGGGCGTCCGCCATACTCTCCTCGTAGGACACCCAACCGCGCTTTTCGCCTCCGACCACCGCCAGGGACTTCAGCGAAGGGCAGTTCCCCGCCGCTTCCTGTAGCTTGTCGGCGTTCTCCGGATCGGTGATCGCCAGAGTGGCCTCGGAGGTGTTGATCCTGTACTCGATGTCCTTGACCGTCAACAGTGTAGTCGCCGGCATGGGCACAATTCCCAGCTTAAACATCCCCAGGAGGGCGATATACCACTGGGGGATCCGTGGGAGCATGATAAAGACCCTGTCCCCCTTGTTGACACCCAGGTCTTTGAGCACGTTGGCGAACCTGTTGGACTCCACTTTCAGGTCCCAGAACGAGTGGTATTGCGCGTTCTGCCCATCGGGTTCCACCGAGACCAGCGCCAGTTTGGTCCTGTCCTCGGCCCAACGGTCAACCACGTCGAAGCCAAAATTATAATGCTCGGGTACCTCTAATTTAAAGTTCCGATAGGTCTCCTCGTAGTCCAGCATGTTCGGCGGTGAGTCTCTCATTTTTTCGTTCCTGCCTAATTCATGAGGATTTTGCTGCGCACCCGAACTCGAACCGGTCGACGGAGCAAGTTAGTGAGGGTCGCGCCGCCAAATTCGGTATGGGTAAGCATACCCCCGTCGTGTCGCCGTTTCAAGCCCTGGGCTGCAAAAGGAATACCGCATACGGACGCACCGGGCTTCAAGCTGAGAGCATTCTGGACAGGTTTTCCAGCAATTGACACCCCAGGACTCGGGTTGTAGGATGCTGGCGCCTGAAGACGCCGGTACAAGAATTACCGATCGGAATGTAACACGAAGCTGCGAGCCGGACCAGAAGGAGGCGATATGGTCAAGTCGTGGGAAGCTCTCGAACAGGAGTTTCGTAGCCTCACGCCCAGGTCCCGCGCGCAGTGGGAGCGAGGCAAGCCGGTAATGCCGGGTGGACTCATCAAGGACGCCTACTGGAGCCGGCCCCACCCGATCTACATGGAGAGGGCAGACGGCTGCCACCTCTGGGACCTGGACGGTCGAAAATATGTAGATTTCGGCAACCATCACACCGCAATGATCCTCGGCCATAACGCCCCGGAGGTGATAGAAGCGGTGGAGAGTGAGCTTAAGCGCGGTATCGGCCTCGGCGCACCGACGGCACTGGAGGCCGAGATGGCCGAAGAGCTAACCTCCAGATTCCCGTCGGTGGAAAAAATACGGTTCACCAACTCCGGTACCGAGTCGTCATTGCACGTCACCCGACTGGTCCGCGCCATATCCGGAAAGCCCAAGGTGGCCAAGTTCGAGGGAGCCTACCATGGCAGCCACGATGCACTTGAGCACAGCGTCTCCCCATCGGAGGAAGCAGCTGGGCCCTCCGACTCACCCAAAAGTGTGGCCGACTGGAAGGGGATGGCCAGGGGCTCGGAGGATGATGTCGTGGTCCTTCCCTATAACCAGCGAGAGTCGGTTGAGCTTATCTTGAGGGAGCACCAGGATGAGGTGGGTGCCGTGTTCTTTGACGGCAAACCCGGGCTGTTCGACGTCCCGCCCGATTTCACTCACTTCCTGCGTGACTTGACGCGGGAGTTGGGCATGATCATGGTCATGGACGAGGTCGTGAGCATCAGGGCCGGTCACGGCGGATACCAGGGGTCGGTGGATGTAGAGCCCGACCTTACCTATTTCGGCAAGATCGTAGGCGGTGGCTTTCCGGTCGGCGCCTTAGGCGGACGCGCCGACCTGATGGACATCCTGGACAGCACCGAGACGAACAGGGGGCTACGGCAGTCGGGTACGTTCTCCGGAAATAATTTTACACTGGCAGCCGGACTGGCGACCCTTCGGGCGCTGACGCCCGAGGTGCTCGACCACCTGGACGGGCTCCGGGCCAGGCTCCACGCAGGCATGGAAGAGGTGTTCGGTAGGGCCGCTGTGCCCTGCCAGGTGCTCAGCAGTGGGTCCATCGTCAGCTTCCACCTGACAGATCAACCCATCAGGGACTTCAGGAGCGCCTTGTCGTCGGACAAAGACCTGTTTGGCCGCATAACCCTTGCGCTTCTAATAAAAGGCCAGTTCACACAGCAAGGTTTGGGCTTTTCTTTGTCGCGACCAATGGGCACGGAGGAGATCGACGGGGTCCTCTCGGCTATCGAGGAGACGTTGGCCGAGTAGGGGAGCACCCGATCAGCGACTATCTTAAAAAGTAAAGTTGCTTTTTCCCACCCGCCCACCCTCAAGGGTTTTATTCTTGGGGGCACATCCCCCAGACCCCTTGCCAGAGGGGATCTCCCCTCTGGACTCCCCTCGACTCCCCTCTAGGGAATTTTAAGATAATTTCTTAGCTATCGGCGGGTGGGTCGTCGATGGGGACGTACTCGTGTTCTATACGGTCCGCGAAAACCCTTACGACCCGGATGCCTGAGGGGTCATAGCCGAGGGGATATCCGACCGAGCCGGAGGTTACCATCTGCAACCTGCCGTACGACGCGTAGTTGTTCCTATGCCAGTGTCCGGCAAATACCGCAGAAACGCCATAGGCGAGGAGCAGGTCGAGTAGGACGCGTCTCCGTTCCCTGGGTACCATGATAAGAGGCGGATCCTCGTCTTCCTCAGGGTCCTTTACAAAAAGCGGGTGATGGGTGAATACAATTATATGGTTGGATCCGGTGCCACGGGCCTTTTCCAGTGAGCGTCTCAGGAACGCGAGCTGTCGTTCCCATTCATCCCGAATCTCTGACGGGTCGAAGAATATGCTGCTGTTGAGGACGATAAAGCTACTCCCCCGGTGCTCGAAGGAGTAGTTGTCCTCGCCGAATCTCTGCCGGTACATGGCCAGAGACTCGGTGGTGAACCGGTTGTACAGGTCGTGGTTTCCTGCCACCCAATGTACCGAAATCCCATCGTCGAGTTGCCTCGTGATCCGCCAGACTTCCTCTAACTGGTCTGCGTCATCGGCGTCGTTGACCATGTCCCCGCAGACGACCACGAAATCGGGAGCGATGCGGTTGGCCGCGGCAACAGCCCTTTCGTAAAGCACGGTTTCTGCAGAGAAACCTTCGGTCCTGGGAGCAGGTCTGACGATCAGTCCGCGGCGCCTGCGCGACTCGATTTCGGTCTCGTCCATTCCACTTAACGACGCGAAAGCGCCGAATTGAGGGTCCGCCATCTGTACGAATACAAAGCCCTCTTCATGCTCCAGGACGGGGTCGTTTAGTCGCTCCATTCCGATAGTGGCCTCACTTCACTAAACTCTCGAATGGCCTGACAGGTCGCCTTTCGGTCCGCTTCCCGATCCCTTCCCGACGAGCTTTTCAGGGTATTGAAAGTATAGCACGTTACGGAAGGTCCACCCGCCTATCAAGAGCCAGCCCGGCATACGTCGATGGCGAGGAGACGGGTCGTTTTGGAGACGCGGGCGAATGCGCCGGCCTAACGTCTGTTCACTCTTCCGGCGACCGACGTCGATAGTTCCTCAAGTGATCGGCTGATTTCGATCTTGTACGGCGGAGGAGATCGCAGAGCTTTGTGTCTCTCGGGCAGACAGGTGAATTCCCGTCGGAACCGCTTGCGCAAGGCCCCCAGACTCTCGGGCTCTACGGTGGTTTTACCGGCGTTCATCACAGGCGTTAGAAGTGGCTCGGCACCGTCTCCCGGGTTCGGCTCGACGTCGGTGGCAATGACATCACGAAGATATGACTCGCGGTTGTCGCGAAACCTGTATACCTGCTTGGGTCCCGGCAAGATTTCCTTGCCAGGACTGAGTTTGAGGACCGGGCGTTGGTCGTACACCACCAGCTTATAGACGCAGTCCGCCCATGGCGCGTCGGAAGAGACACCTACCTTTGTGCCTACGCCGAAACCGTCGATGGGTGCTCCTGCTTGGACCAGCGCATCTATCTCGAACTCGTCCAGGCCCCCGCTGGCGAATACCTGCACCTCGCCGAGTCCCGCATCGTCCAACATGGCGCGTGCCATCGTCGATAGGTCCAGCAGGTTTCCACTGTCCAGCCGTATAGCTTTAAGGCCGTGGCCTCTTCGCTTCATCTCCAGTGCAACCTGTGCTGCCTTCTTGATGCCGTCCTCCGAGTCGTAGGTGTCCACGAGGAAGGTGCTGCTGTCGGGGAAGGAACGGCCGTAGGCGCGAAAGGATTCTATTTCGTCCTCGAAGGTATTGACGAAGGAGTGGGCCATGGTGCCGGAGACCGGGATACCGTAGCGCGCACCGGCCAGCACGTTGCTTGTGGCGGAGAAACCCGCCATGTGGCTGACTCTTGCCAGTTTGTCGGCCGCATCGCCACCGTGTGTGCGGCGGGCGGCGAAGTCCACAACCATCCGTCCCCGGGCCGCATGGACGACCCTCGATGCTTTGGTGGCGAGCAGCGATTGCAGGCTGATCAGGTTCACCAGGAAGGTCTCCACGATCTGGGACTCGATTACCGGGGCCGTGACCTCCATCACAGGCTCGTTTGCGAAGAATATGGCGCCCTCCTCCATGGCGCGGACGCTTCCGGTGAACCTGAGTCCTCGGAGGAAGGTGAGGAAATCGTCGTCGAAGAGGCCCAGCGACCGCAGGTGGTCAATGTCCGTATCGGTAAAGCTGAGGTCCTCCAGGTACCGCAGGGCGTCAGTGAGGCCGGCGAATACGAAGTACCCGCGGTCGGAGGGGTAGCTGCGGAAGGACAGGCTGAACGTGCCGCCGGCCATCTTGCCGGCCTGCCAGTAGGCCTGGGCCATGGTAAGCTGATATAGGTCGGTGAACATCACCGGCGAAAGACCACCACGACTCATGAGATCGGCACCACCTCGAGTCAAATGTTCAACCAGTTTACGGACGCGAGCCCACCGTGGTCAAGCCGAACCAGCGGCGTCTACCGAGAACCAACCCAAGCGCTGATTCGTATTAGAACACGGTGCGTGAGACCGATGTTTGATCTAAATTTTCGTTTTTAATGGAAAGCGAGGAAGCGTGACTGTTCGATCTCCAACCAGGGATTTTATGCTCTCGGTGCTTTTGGTGTTGGCGCTGGTACTGGTAGCGTGTGGCGGCACCTCGACTACCGAAGAACCGCCCGCTACGGAGTCGAACGACGCCGGCACGCCGACCGCGTCAGCGCCCGCAGGCGCCGAGACTGCTCAGCAAGGTGCGGCGTCGGCTGCCAGCGATCAGGCCACCGTTTCGGACAAAGCGACTTACACGGTCACGACCCAGGAAAAGCCTGCAGCCCGGCCGGGCGCCACACCGCAACCGACGGCCGAGCCTACGGCCACTGTCTCCCCGGCGGACGGCTCCGGGGAAGTGGCGTTCGGAAACAACGTAAATGACCAGCCCGTTCAGTTCACGTTACCAAGTGCACAGGGAGCCGAGTACTCGCTGGCACAGTTCAAGGGCGACAAGAACGTCGTGCTGGTGTTCTACCGTGCCTTCTGGTGAACCTACTGCAGGGGGCAGCTCGTCGAGCTGACCGACAATTACAGCGAGATACAGGACCTGGATGCCCAGGTGTTGGCTATCAGCACCGACGACCTTTCAGATGCCCAGGCGATAGCCAATATGGTCGGCCTGGCGTTCCCAATCCTTTATGACCCAGACGGCGACGTGCCCCGTGATTATGGGGTGTTCAATCTGCTTGGCGATGGCCTTGCCACTATCTCGACCTTTGTCATAGACAAAAGCGGGACCATCCGGTGGAAATACGTCGGACGGTCCATCAGCGACCGGCCTCCCGCATCGGTCGTTCTGGACCAGCTGCGGATGCTCGAAGGGTAGGGGTAGGAACGCCAGGATTATCGGGGATGGAAACGAGGATGAAAACTAAGTAAGTAGTCATAATGGGCTTACATCTGTCACACTGAGCCCTTCGGCTTCGCTCAGGATAGACTCCGCGAAGGGTCTGGGGTAGGGGATTCCCAATCCAAATACCGACCGGCCACCCCTCCTCCAGATTCTTCGCTACGCTCAGAATGACAGTGGTGGGTGAGTCGGGGTCGCAACGACATTGGCGGCGGATTTCGAGTACACACACCAGGTCGGGGTCTAG
>CAZEDC010000157.1:0-5991 GCA_964510985.1 uncultured Dehalococcoidia bacterium | reverse complement strand
CAGGGACAGGCCCTCAGACCCCCTGCAAAGGGGCTTCGCCCCTCTGCACACTCCATTCTTCAGCAAGGCCGGTTGAACTCCCGTTAGCTTTGTCTATCCCGGGTCCTCAATGCGCCGGCTACTCTCGTTAAACCCTCCTTCAGCGTCACCTCCGGGGGACCGAAAAGACGCAACATCAGCCCCACGTCGGCGTTCCAGAACCGCGGCACCTCATCGGTCTCGCGGAACTTTGGCTCGACGCCCAGGCTCTCCGAAAGAATGGCGAGGATTTCAGCCTGGGTGACGGTCTCCGCCCCTCCGACGTTGATGACCGTGGCAGGAACGGAGCAGTGACGAGCAGATTCGATGGTATAGCGTATGCAGTCAGACATGTAAAGCGGGCTGAATACAGGATCATAGGCCCGATTCACGGGTATCTCCTCACTGTCGGCAATCTGCCTAGCCCACTGGGTCGGCCTGCCCCCATCGGGACCGTAAGGGAAAAAGTACCTTAGGATACAGGTCGGTATCCGCCACTGTTGGGACAGAAATATTCCAAGAAGCTCGCCGCCCAGCTTCGAGACGCCATAGGTATTGACGGGGCCGATGGTCCCGTCCTCATCCAGTGGATCGGGTCCGGGCGCATAAACCGATCCGGAGGATGCGAGGACAACGCCCGATGCCTTCCGGCAGTGGTCCATGAGCCTGCCCACGAAGTAGGCGTTCACGTCGAAGGCTTCCCCAGGATTCTCGTCACAAGAATCGACCATGACAACCTGCGAAAAAATGTAATCGAAGTCATTGGGCAGATCGTCCAGACTTTCCCGATGGACGTCCTTTTGAATTATCGACACGCCGGCCCGCTCCAGCTTCGTCCTCATCCCGGCGTCGCTGAACCGGGCCAGGCCGTACACCTCGTTGTTCTTGCAGAGTTCCTGGGTCAGGGCCGAGCCCACCAATCCGGGCGCTCCCGTGACCAGGATTTTTTGTCCTTTCATCGCATTTCCTTCGGCTTGACGGAGTCGTGGCTGCGGACCCGCCGGAGACGGGCCCCCGATCATGTGGGGATTATCGCACAGGTTGCATGGACGTGTTACACGGAAAAACTATAAGTGTAGAATGACAGCGACGGCCGGATTTTTTAGTGAGAGAAGACCTGTAAGTAGGCCTTAGCCGAATCATAGTGACAACTTATCGGGCGCGACCATCTAGAAAAGGGGGTGCGTGAATGGCAGGAGAATCAAGAGCGGAGACCCTGGCGATGCTGCGCAGGCAGGCGCGCATCATAAGGCAGCGGGTCATGACGACGCTGCTGGCGGCCGGTGGCGGCCACGTGGGGGGTTCCCTCTCCCCCGTCGACGTTCTCACGGCCCTCTATTTCCACACTTTACGGATCGACCCCGAAAATCCCGACTGGCCCGATCGAGACCGCTTCGTCCTGTCGAAAGGGCACGCCTCCGCGGCGTTGTGCCCCGTCCTGGCCGAGATGGGTTTCTTTCCCAGGGAGCTTCTGGATACGTTCAATCATCTGGACTCTCGGTTCTCCATGCACCCCGATATGCTGAAGATACCCGGGGTGGACATTAGCGCGGGGTCTCTGGGTCACGGTCTCTCCGTCGGCCTGGGGATGGCTCTGGCGGCCCGGCTCAAGAGGAAAAGCTACCGGACTTTCGTGCTCATGGGGGACGGTGAACTGGGCGAGGGCTCCGTGTGGGAGGCGGCCATGGCCGCCTCTCATTTCAATGTTGACACTCTGCTGGCCATCGTGGACCGGAACCACCTCCAGATCGATGAGTCCACCCGGAACGTCATGGAACTGGAGCCCCTGGACGACAAGTGGCGCGCCTTTGGATGGGCCGTCCGGGAGATCGACGGGCACGATATGGAGGCGGTCGTGGAGGCCATATCTGCCTTCCCTTTCGAGCCGAGCACCCCTTCCGTCATTATCGCCCGCACGGTCAAAGGCAAAGGGGTGCCCTTTGCCGAGAACAGGCTGGACTTTCACTACCACGACGTGGACCAGGCGATGGCGAACGAGGCCGTGGCCATTTTGGAACGAACTGAATCTAATGAGGGAGGGTAAACCGATGCTTGTACCAGTTCTCGGCCGGAGCTTCGATCT
The DNA here is from genome assembly GCA_964510985.1 of uncultured Dehalococcoidia bacterium. Lineage (GTDB taxonomy): Bacteria > Chloroflexota > Dehalococcoidia > Lucifugimonadales > CAZEDC01 > CAZEDC01. Next base: position 3,890 of record CAZEDC010000157.1, on the reverse strand, counting down.
CGTTACCCACCCTACGGAGTCCACCCGGCTGGCCTTTGGCCGGGCCGTGCTCGACCTGGGTGCAAGGGACCCCGACGTCGTCTACCTCACGGCCGACGGCGCCGTGGCAACCGGGACCAAGGAGTTCTTCGAACGCTACCCAGAACGGGCGTTTAACGTGGGGATCGCGGAACAGAACCTGATCGGAGTCGCGGCAGGGATGGCCAGCGGCGGCCTGACTCCCATCGTCGGTGGATACGCACCGTTCCTGGTGTTCCGTAGCCTGGAGCAGATTCGAGACGACGCTGCCTATACCAAGCTAAACGTGACCATCGGCGGAATCTACGCCGGGATTTCGATGAGCGCCGGTGGTTCGACCCACCACACCACTGAAGACATTGCTATGCTTCGGTCCATCCCCAACGTGACGTTGCTGTCCCCCGCGGACGCCCGCGAGGCCTACAAGGCGACGGTTGCGGCGGTCGATTGCCCGCAGACGGTGTTCATCCGCCTTGGAGGCCGCACCCCCGAGCCGGTGCTGTACCCCGAAGAGTATGAATTCGGGATCGGTAAGGCCGTTACGCTCCGTGAGGGGAGCGATGCGGCCATCGTGGCCACCGGTTCCCTGGTGATTCACGCCGTGGTCGCCTCCGACATCCTTCGGGAAGAGGGACTGAGGGTCCGGGTCCTCAACGTGCACACCATCAAACCGCTGGACGAAGAGGCCGTGGCCAAGGCCGCCCGGGAGACGGGCTGCGTCGTGACCGCCGAGGAACACAGCGTTCTCGGAGGTCTTGGCGGGGCCGTGGCCGAGGTGCTGGGCGACCGGTGCCCGGTGCCGCTGAAGCGAGTGGGCATCAACGACATCTTCGCCAGCGTCGGTCCGCTGCACCAGCTCCAGGACAAGTACGGTTTGACGCAGGAAGGCATAATGTCGGCCGTCAGGGAGGTGGTCTCAAGATAGCGGGTGTTGCCCCGGGTAGCTCTGATCTGGGCTCCCCGACGGGCTAAGAGTCAGGGCACGTCCACTTCGGCACCAAGGTCTCTCTCCATGGTCGGCTTGACGATGAGTTCGGGTATGTTCGTACGCTGGGGCATCCTGATGATCATCGCGATTGCTTCAGCGGCGTCGGCGGCGGTGGTCATGGTTGCCCTGGCCTCGGATGGTGGCGGAACGGGGCGCCTGTCCATGGCCGGTGTGTCCACCTCTCCGGGGATTACCACGGACGACCGGATGCCGGTGTTCTTCAGCTCGACGTTGAGGTACTGGGTGAAGTTAATCAGCCCGGCCTTTGCCGGACTATAGACCATCCCGCCAATTATCCCCGGGGATAATCCAGCCATCGACGACACGTTGATGATGGTCCCTTCGCCTGCTTTTAGCATTGCGGGCACCACTGCCTGAGCGCAGTAGATTGCGCCCACGAGGTTCGAGTCGATGACGCTTCGGATCTCCTCGGGGGAGGTGGTGAGGAGCCGGCGATGAGGCGAGCTGTGTCCGGCATTGTTGACAAGGATATCTATCCGATCGTGCGTCTCAAGGACCGCCCCGGCCATTCGCTGGACAGCTTCGTGGTCCGCGATGTCCAGGGCGAATATGTCAGCCGAGCCTCCCTCGGCGCGGACCTCCTTCCTGACAGCCTCCAGCTTGGACGCTGTCCTGCCCACCAGTGCCAGCTTGACACCTTCTCGTGCCAGCAGAAGGGCAGTCGCCCTGCCGATGCCGCTGCCACCACCGGTAATGATGCACACCCTGCCTGCCAGGCTCATCCAACGCCTCCTTGGAGATAAAACGATGCTGCGGCGCCGGCCGGCCGTGTGCCGACTGCGCCCAGGGTTCTCAAGCTATTCTCCGGGTTACGGCTGGCCGAATCAAGCTGTCGGTGATGCCGGTTGTTGTCGATGTCGACCGGGTGAGAAAAATATAGTAGCCGTCATAGTTATCTCCGGCGGAGTGGGGGGACCACATTCCAAGAGCACGGACTCGCGGTCTTTTTCTCGCATTGTGTTGTATGCTTCTCTGAAGTTCTTGTTTTGAGACAGTCACCACCGGAGTTGGGTGGTCGATTTAACATCGAGTGAAGCGGATAGCTGTGAGAACAGAGGACACCGTCAAGAGGGCCTCCTCCGGTCTTCCTCGCAAAGATTGACTCAATTATAGTGGACTCTGGATGGTCCGCCGGATGCCCGGACCCTCAATCAAATAGACCAGGCCAAGGAGCAGGATATGTGTGCACAACAAATTCGTCCATTGTGGAATGAGTATTACATGAAGATAGCCATGGCGGTCCGATTGAGAGCAGCCTGTGTCGGCAACAAAGTCGGTGCTGTGCTCATACTTGACCGGCGAATCGTGGCGACAGGCTACAACGGCACTCCACAGGATATGCCGAATTGTGACGAGGGCGGGTGTGAACGGTGTGCGAACCGAGAGAAATATGGACCGGGCCAGAGCTACGACGTTTGTATCTGTGTACATGCGGAGCAAAACTGCCTTCTGTCATCCGCGAGGTTCGGAACCGCCATGGAAGGCGCAGTGATGTACTCAACGATGAAGCCGTGTTTTGGGTGCACTAAAGAGCTACTGCAGGCAAAAATCGCCTCGGTATTCTACATCCACGACTGGCAACATCCCGATAAAAACCTACAGTCCCAATACGAGGTGATTCAGGCCCGTTTTCCGGGCGGGATTCGTCACGTGGATATCGATGATCCAGATGCGGACTGGGCGGTATCCACCCGTACCACCGCACCCTTGGAGACGGGCCATCCAATCACGTGAGACTCCTCTAGAACGACTGAAACCCGCGGTTGCCGGGGTTCATCACAGTTGGAAAAGGCATAGCTATCAGGAGAAGTGGGACGGCCTAGCCTGGTGGAACCGAGTGTGAGAGATGGTTTCACGCCGGTAAAAAGCTAACAGGCCAGTCCCACGATGGTTCAGACCCGAGCCGAGGAGGCCCGGGTAAAACTGTCGAAGTCCCATTTTCGCTAACGATCTACAACCCTGGGTTCGGTCTACAGCGGTCTTACACCGTCATTCAGACCTCAGCCGCCGCACATCATCTGAAATATCCCACAGGGAGAATCTTTAGGCGAATATTCTTGAAACCATGCTATTAGTATGATATCATAACGACATCATAGCGGAAGGAAGGAGAGCATATGATCCAGGAGAAGCAGGCCTTGACGGTGAACGGTTGGCTGGTCTTTGGAGTCCTGTTAGTCGTTCTTATTGGGAGCGCCGCCGCGCTGGGGTTCTCCGCGACGAACGAATACCTCGTGCGGTCCATCATCTCAGCAATCGTCCTGGTAGTGGCCGGTGTCCTCTGTGCTGGATTCTTCATAGTGAATCCCAACGAGGCAAAGGTCATCCAGCTTTTCGGGAACTATGCCGGGACGGCCAAGGCGCCAGGACTATGGTGGACGAACCCGTTCTGCTGGCCGAGGCAGAAGGTATCGCAGCGGGTGCGGAATTTCGAGAGCGGCCAGCTCAAGGTCAACGACCACGATGGGAACCCGATCGAGATCGCATCGGTGGTGGTCTGGAAGGTCGAGGAGACCGCGGAGGCTGTGTTCCAGGTGGACGACTACGAGAACTTCCTAGCGGTCCAGAGTGAGGCCGCCCTTAGGAACCTGGCGACGAGCTATCCATACGACACGCACGTGGAAGGAGAGTTGGCGCTGCGACGCAGCAACGTGGAGATTACTGATCAGCTAAGGACGGAGATCCAGGACCGGCTGGCGCAAGCGGGAATCCAGGTGATCGAGGCGCGGATAAGCCACCTGGCGTACGCACCCGAGATCGCCGGCGCGATGCTCAGGCGGCAGCAGGCCGGGGCGGTGGTGGCAGCCAGGACGCAGATCGTGGAAGGCGCGGTAGGGATGGTGGAGATGGCCCTGGAGGCGCT
>CAZEDC010000156.1:0-25760 GCA_964510985.1 uncultured Dehalococcoidia bacterium | reverse complement strand
GTCGCCGATGGCCTTGAGACGCTCCAGGCCGGGGACCTCGTTGGGAGTGGGAGCGACTACCAGCTTTCCGATCCGATCGAAGGGGACGCCCAACTCGGAGCAGAGGTCCTCGAACATCCGAGCACCGGCGATGTTGAGGCGCGCCTTAACACTGCCGGTTGGCACGTTGAACCCGGTGTGGACTACCCCGCTGTTCTTGCCGCTGGTGCCCCTGGCAACGTCGCTCTCTCTATCCAGTACTACCACCCTGAGGCGGTACCGGGTCAGCTCTCGCGCTATGGCGCAGCCGACGACTCCACCGCCCACCACCGCGACGTCATAATCTTGGTCCATAGACTGTGTCTCGGCCTACACTCGATTGGAAGACGACACGAGCGCCAACGGAGAGGGCTTTTGGGTAGCGAAGGGATTTCGTCTACTGCGGACCCTTATGCCCCGTCGGGGCCATCCCGTTGGTTTCGTGGGCCTCTTCTCAATTCGCGTTACGCACTTACCATTGTTTATCAGGAAAACACTCCTGCGTTACAAACCCGTTACACCTTGAAGCGCAGATTCGCGGCCGACCGGCGCCAGGAATTCTGGCGGTTTACATCTACGAAAACCGCTCCGGCGAGTACGCCTCCAGAGACAGCGAGGTATTCCCGGTCAGTATAAGGTCCGCCACGGCACGGCCCATGGCGGGACTGAAAAGAATACCCTTCTTCTCGGCCCCGGTGGCCAGGAAGACACCGTCCCATCCGGGGAGCCGGCCGATAATAGGCCGGGAGTCGGGTGTCACGGGCCGCAGGCAGGCCGTCTGCCTCAGGAAACCTAGCCGGCCGAGACTCGGCACCATCTCCAGCGCCATCCGCACCAGGGAGTCGCGTGCCTCGACGGTAGTGCCGGTGTCGAAGCCCGCATGTTCCTCGGTGGCCCCGATCCAGACGTTCCCATCCACCTTCTGCGCCAGGGTACCTGGGCTATGAACATACTGCTCCAGAGGCGGGTCCAGTCCCTCCAAGTATATCATCTGGCCCTTAAGCGGTTCCACCGGGATGTCCAGTCCCAACCAGTCGGAGGCCCGACCCGACCAGGGTCCTAGTGCAATCACCACGGCCTGGCAAGGTATGTCGCCACGGCCCATCGCTACACCTGTGGCCCGTCCGCCGGAAGAGCGAAGTCCGACGACCTCCCCGGTGACGAACTCCGCGCCGTGACGCTCCGCGGCCTGGGCCAGGGCCAGGGTATAGCGATAGCTGTCCAGCATACCCACGTTCTCCAGAAGCACAGCCCCCTTTACGTCTTCGGCGATCCGCGGCTCCAGGCGATGCACCTCGTCCGGTCCCAGCCATCTGGCGGAGAAACCGTCCGCCCGGTCCCATCGCTCCATCTCCTCCCGCAGGCCATCTATCTCGTCAACGCGGAAGCAGAGGTCGAGCTGCGGTACCATCCGGGCCTGGATATCGACCTGGGCCTCCTCTTGCAGCACCGGCCACAGCTCTCTGTGCATGTTGAAGCCGGCTATCGCCAGAGGCTCGTTGGGGCCCGGTATGCCGTTTCCGGTCAACGGGTTCAGCATTCCCTGGGCGTACCCGGAGGCGCAGCTTCCGATGGACTCCCTCTCGATGACCCGGACCCGTACGCCTTCACGCGCCAGGAAATAGGCGGTGGCGCATCCGGCGGCCCCGGCGCCCAGGACGACGACATCGGCGCTGGTGGACATCTTTTTATCACTTTTCCTTACAGTAGGCCTCGCGACGAAAGTCACAGTGGACCCCCAACGCGTGTGTACGGAGAATACCACGTTCGTCGAGGCTGCATAGTGCGGGGCAATTCCGTGCTACCAGCAGGGCCTGAAGCTGGCCGGGGCCGGAATATGTCAGGCGATCCGGCGCAGCGCGTACCCGAGCGGTTTACCGAGAAAACGGAGGGCCCTGTCGGACAGCCGGAGGGCTCCCTCCGTAGTGATCCATCCCTCGGCCCATCGGAATGACAGGACCAACACGAGTAGGTAGAAGGAGCCGAAGAGATAGCCGCCGACCGCATCGATGAACCAGTGTCGCCCTCCGTAGATCACCCATATCCCAGACATCAGTATGTACAGGCCGCCCAGTGCCCATATTGTCCACACCAGAGGCCTGGACGGGATAAGGCGGTGGGCCAGGTACATCAGAAAGCCGTAGAAGAGGAGCATGTGGAGGGTCGTGCCGCTGGGAAAGCTGAATCCCTGGGGGCCCCCCATAACGTCGACCAGGTCGGTTGTCGGTCTGGGACGGGCCATTACCTCTCGCAACAGGAGGTTCAACATGTCTGGGATGCTGATCAGGACCAGAGCAACGGCCTCCAGCCTGTGGTGTCGGAACCAGAATACCGCCACGACCAGCAGGAGCACGGCACCGGCCACCCCCTTGACCCCCATCCAGAGCACCCACCCGCTCAGGAATCTAGCCGGGCCCAGGCTGAAGCCCTGCATCCACCGAGTGACCTCCAGCTCCCAATCGTAGAGATCGACGGTGACGGCGAAGTAGGTTGCGGTCGCGACTGCGGCCAGGCTGGCGAGAATTGCCGCAGTCAGATACCGGTCTCGCGTGGCATCCTCCTCACTAGGCGGGACCCAAATGCCAGGTGACTCCTCGGTTCGAGCGGCTGGAGTAGAGACGGTGAGTTACGGGCCGATGGCCGGTCAGAGGTTGCGGCCGGTCGCCCTGAGAGCAGTGGCCGGCCATCAACCGTTATAAAAGGGGCCGAACCGCTCTAGTATCCGTCAGCCCTGATACAGGCTACCCAGTGGTCCGGGGAGACCTCTTTCAACTCGGGGACTCCCATGCGGCATTCGTCGATGGCTATCGGACACCGGGTGTGGAACACGCAGCCCTCGGGCGGGTTCATGGGGCTGGGCACATCGCCTGTCAGGATCATCCGCTCCCGTGTCTGTTCGATAACAGGGTCAGGGATAGGCACAGCAGAGAGGAGCGCCTTGGTGTAGGGATGCAGAGGGTTATCGTACAACTCGATGCGGTCTGCGACCTCGCCGACATGGCCCAGATACATCACGGCGATCCGGTCGCTGATGTGACGCACGACCGACAGGTCGTGGGCAATGAACAGGTAGGTGAGGCTGAACTCCTCTTGGAGTTCCTCCAGGAGGTTGATAACCTGGGCCTGAATGGATACGTCCAGTGCGGACACGGGCTCGTCGCACACGATGAAGCTGGGATTCACGGCCAGTGCCCGGGCGACCCCGATGCGCTGTCGCTGGCCTCCGCTGAACTCGTGGGGGTAGCGGTCGGCCATGTAAGGGTTCAATCCGACGGTTTCCAGAAGTCTGGTCACCTCGTCCCGGTACTCGCCTTTGCCGTGGGTGAGTTTGTGAACGATCAGCGGTTCGCCGACGATGTCGCCGCAGGTCATCCTGGGGTTCAGGGAACCGTAGGGGTCCTGGAAGATGATCTGCATCTGGCGCCGCATGGCTCTCATCTCGCCCGAACCCATCTCGATCAGGTTCTTTCCCTCGAAGAAGATCTCGCCCGCGGTGGGTTTGTACAGTTGCAGGATACACCGTCCGGTGGTGGTCTTGCCGCAGCCGCTTTCGCCCACGAGACCCAGGGTCTCGCCCTTCCTTATGAAGAAACTGACATCGTCCACAGCCTTGATATCGGCGACCACGTGCTGAAAGATGAGCCCCGATGTGACCGGAAAGTACATCTTCAGGTTCTTGACGTCGACCAGGATCTCGGCGGCGGTCTGCTTCTCTTGGGTTTCTACCTGAGTCTCAACCATGTTTGTCCCCCTAGCTGGTTGCGGTGGCCAGTTCCTTCAGCTCGCCGGCCCTAATGCAAGCTGAAGCATGTTCGTCTTTGACCAGTGCCAACGCAGGTGTTTCCTCGGTGCATTTATCGATGACGTATTTGCAACGCGGGGCGAAGCTGCACCCCACCGGCAGGTCTATCAGGTCCGGCGGCAGACCCTCAATCGGGTCCAACTTTACCTTTCGGGTCTCATCGAGGCGGGGCACTGAGGCCAGCAGGCCCAGGGTGTAGGCATGACTGGGATTATGGTAGATCTCCTCCGCACTGCCGGACTCGATTATCCTTCCCGCGTACATCACGACGACCCGGTGGGCGTAGCGGGCCACGACCCCCAGATTGTGTGTGATTATTATCATGGCAGTCCCAAACTGGTCTGACAGGGAGCGCATAAGCTCCAGGATCTGTGCCTGAATGGTGACGTCCAGGGCCGTGGTCGGCTCGTCGGCAATGATCAGCCTGGGGTTGCAGCTCAGCGCCATGGCGATCATCACACGCTGTCTCATGCCGCCGCTGAACTGATGGGGGAAGTCTTTTAGACGTCGCGCGGCGTCCGGTATGCCCACGAGCCGGAGCAGTTCTGTGGCCCGCTCGTTAGACTGCTGTTTGTTCATACCCTGGTGAAGCTCCAGGGTCTCCGTGATCTGACGCCCGATGGTCAAGACGGGGTTGAGCGAGGTCATCGGTTCCTGGAAGACCATGGCGATCCGGTTGCCCCGGATATGCCTCATCTCGGTCTCATCGACGTTCAGCAGGTCTTCGCCCTCGAAGAAGACCTCTCCGGCGACGGTCCGTCCCGGCGGCGATGCCACCAGGCGCATGACCGACAACGCGCTGACGCTCTTACCGCATCCGCTCTCGCCGACGATCCCCAGAACCTCACCTTCGTCCAGGTAGTAGGATATCCCATCCACCGCTTTTACCACTCCATCCGGGGTGAAGAAGTGGGTGGCAAGATCCTTTATCTCAAGTAGTTTTGCCATCGGGTCCCCTTTCGACGGTCGCTCTGGCCAAAAGAAGTGTCGCCTAATTACCTATCGAACCACAATTTCACGCTAGGCACAATAGCAAAGGTCAACGAGACAGTAGAAGCGTTGGCCTCTCTCATTGACACACCAAGTGCAACACGTTGCAGTATTGTAGTAGATAGCCTTGGCAAGTGCAACCGGGCGGATTCCGCCCCGATTACACCGAGGGTCGGGGCCTTATTCACATTGCACTATCAACGGCCCGGCCGGGCTCGTTGAGAATCGGTGAGAAACGAACGAGCGCAAGTCGGCGTCAGACGGAGGCCGGTACCTTCGGCTCCAGTGTGCCATCTTCCAGTGCCCCGGACGCCTGGATCACGACATCGGCAGCGTGCTCCAGGCTTATGTCGCTGGCGTTGATCACCATGTGAAACAGCTCCGGATTGTCCGGATGGTCGATGCCGAAGAACCGTTTGAAGTAGTCTTCGCGGGCCAAGTCCCTGGCCTGGATCATCTTTTCAGCGTCCTCACGGCTCAGCCTTTCCCGTTCCATTATGGTCGTCAGCCGGTCCTCGTAGTTGGCGACGACACCGATCCGCAGGACGTTGGGCATGTCCTTGAGTATGATATAGGCGCCGCGGCCTACAAGCACGACGTTTCCATCGGCCGCCATGTCCCACATCGACTTGCGGACTGCCTCAATGTACTTCTCGTCCTCTAGCTCGTGGCCTCGAGTGATCGTTGGCTGCGGCAGGTCCTCGTACTCCTGGGTCAGGAAAGCCGCAACACCAGGGCCGAAATAGGGGTCTCCGCCGGCCCCGGTCATAGCCGATCTCTCCAGAATGCGCTGGACTATCCTGGAGAAGCGCTCACCTCTGGTAGGGGGCCGCTCCTCCCTCTGGTGGAGTGCCTCCACCGTTGCGCCCACCTCTCGCGCCACGTTGGTAAGGATCAGCCGGTCCACATAGTCAGCGCCAAGTTTCTTCGCCACCAACGGCCCCAGGGACCGTCCGCCTCCTCCTGATAGTCCGCCCATCGTTATTACAGCCATGGAACACCTCCAAGTCTACCCAGTCGGCGGAAGGCCGGGCCCAGCGGCATCGCCAACTATCTGATTTTTAACCGCTACACCGGCGTCCGATCGTTTCTGAAATGACATCCCCTCGGTGGACTAGTTGGTTATACTTCGGAAATCGGTGCAAAGTGAGGGGGGCCGGTAAATCGGGATGTGTTACGCCAGTGTCCGATGACCTATCCGGCATGCTCATGCTTGCAGAGTTTCACGGAATTGTCAAGTAATCGGAGTTGATTACACCTGTTTCGGATTCAGATGCGCAGTTTGACACGGTTATCATATTACATGAAAGCGGCATCAAGTATCTTTCGTCTTGGTTAGAGTCGGCTCTGGTCACTGGCAGGTTGCAACAGGGCGTTCCGGCCAGTAGGTAATCAAATGAACCCTGCCGGGTGTCACCACTTCGGTGAGTGTATTTCAGAGATGGGGCACTAAGATAGGTTTGAAACCGAAAGGACGGGTTGTAGGGGCGGGTTTGAAACCCGCCCCTACATTGGGTATCACCCGCCCGATAGGTTATTCTAACCCGAAAAGTCGGGGAGTCCCCCTTGACCCCGCTGCAACGGACCACGAACGAGCCTTGCCATGTGACATGTAATCGTAGCGGTATTACTCAAACCAACCGGCTAGTAGGTGATCAGGGCCTCGACTTCGTAGCCCCTCAGACGGGCTCTGCCTTCGAGGTCGGTCAGCTCCACCAGGACAGCGATGGATGACACCCGGCCGCCGGTCTTCTCCACCAGTCTGGCCGCGGCCGCCATGGTACCCCCGGTGGCCAGGAGATCGTCAACTATGAGCACCCGCTGACCCATGGAGAAGCCGTCCGTGTGGACCTCCACCGTGTCATCGCCGTATTCCAGAGAGTACTTCACGCTAAGGGTATCGAAGGGCAGTTTGCCCTTCTTGCGGACCGGGACCAGCGGTTTGCCCAGGCGGTAGGCCAGGGGCGCCGCCAGCAGGAAGCCTCGCGCCTCTATCCCCACCACGGCGTCCAGTTCCTCGTGCGCATAGCGGTCTGCCAGTCTGTCGATGGTTTCTTGAAAGGCGGACGGACTTTGCAACAACGGGGTGATGTCTTTGAACAAAATCCCCGGTTTCGGAAAGTCCGGTACATCCCGTATGTAGTCTTTCAGGTCCACGTTGGTCCACTCTCCGTTTCGATCTTCCGGACTCGGTTGACTCCGCGCTCTTGTAGGCGGGACTGTTCCCCTTCTATGGTTGTGATCTCCATTCTGCCCAACCGGGTGCGATGACGCTCCCATCCGACCCGTCCTACCGCCGGCCGAACTCGCGCTCCAGGTGACCGGCGCTCAGATGGATCATAGTCGGGCGGCCGTGGGGACAGGTGTTGGGTTGCCGGCACTCCTCCAGCTGGCGGGTGAGTTCGGACATCTCCTGGGGTGAGAGGGTCTTGCCCGCCCGGATTGCGCTGTGGCAGGCGATGGAGTATGCCGCCCGCTCCTCCCAGGACTCGAATCCTTCTCCCTCTGCCATGGTGTCCAGGACGTCCAGGAATGCCTGGGCAGGGTCTCCATGGGCCAGCACGCTGGGCACGCCTCGAAGCAGATAGGTCCTGGCGCCGAAGGCCTCCACGTGGAGTCCCATCCGGGCCATCAACTCCCCATGCGACTCCACCAGTTCCTGCTGTCCCGGGTCCAACTCGACGGTCGCCGGCTCCAGAAGACTTTGTACATCTGCCCGTTTAGTTAGAGTAGCTGCCATTACCTTCTCGAAAACAACGCGCTCGTGGGCCGCGTGCTGGTCGATCAGGTACATGCCGTCGGGCCCCTCTGCCGCGATATAGGTGCTCTGCACCTGGCCAAGCACCCTGAGCGCCGGCAGCGCCGTCCTGGGCGTCGGCGGCTCGACCGATGGGCCCAGCGGCATGGGCCGGGTCTCAAGCTCCCGGCCGTGTTCCGGAAGCGGCGAGGTCGCGGCGCGGAAGGGCTCGACCGGCCAGAAGGTCGCCCCGGCTCGGGCCGGGGCCGGGCCGGACCTTGGCGTCGATGTTGGGTGGACCCGGCGAATCTCCGGCACCGGCGAGAAGGCCGTCAAGGTCTGGCGTATAGCCTGCTGGAGAGCACCGAACACCTGGCTCTCGCTTCGGAAGCGTACCTCGGTCTTGGCCGGGTGCACGTTCACGTCCAACTCGGTAGGCGGTACGGTGACGTTGACAGCCGCCAGCGGGTAGCGTCGCTCCTTCAGGAAGCCGTGGTAGGCCTGCTCCAGGGCGTAGCCGAGCACGCGGCTCTGCACCCACCGGCGATTGACGAAGAGGCTGACATAGCTGCGGTTGGCCCGGTCCACCGATGGAGGGCCGATCATGCCCCAGATCACCGGCCCATCGGCGGGTCCGTCTCCCGTCGGCTGCGAAAGCTCCAGCATGGCCTCGGCCACCTTCAGGCCGTAGACAGATGCCAGCGCCTCCCGTAGGTCTCCCGACCCCGGACTGGCGAAAGATGCTGACCGCTCTGTATTGAGCTGGAACCTGACCTCGGGATAGGCCATGGCATAGCGTGTCACCAGGGTCTGAATGCGCGAGGTCTCGGTGGCGGGCGTGCGCAGGAATTTGCGGCGGGCCGGAAAGTTTCTGAACAGGTGGCGGACGGTCATCGATGTCCCCGGCGTGGCGCCCTGGGGCTCGTGGCGGATGACCTCTCCCTCGGTGATGTCCAGGCGGGTGCCGAACTCCTCGTCCCCGCTCCTGGAGACCAGGGACACGGCGGCAACGGTGGCGATGCTGGGCAGCGCCTCGCCCCGGAAGCCCAGCGTGGAGATGGACTCCAGGTCGTGGATATGGGCGACCTTGCTGGTGGCGAACCTCTGGAAGGCCAGCTCCACCTCGTCGGCAGGGATGCCGCTACCGTTGTCGGCCACCCGGATGTACTCGACACCGCCGCCGGCGACCTCGACCGAGACCTGAGTCGCTCCGGCGTCCAGTGAGTTCTCGACCAGCTCCTTGACCACCGATACAGGGCGCTCGATGACCTCGCCTGCGGCGATCTTGGCGGAGACATCGGGGCGCAGTAGATGTATCGCCATCTGGCCTGACTACAGGGCGGCGGCGTGGCCGTCGGTACGGGGGTCCGAGCCGCCGGTCCGCACACCGGAATCTCCGTCCACCATGATCAACTTGGCCGAGCCGCCCAGGCCCTCGGGCGGCGCGGCGGAAAGCTGGTGGCCCAGTGCCTTCAGCCTTTCGGCCTCTTCCGGCGCCATCCCGGACTCCGTTTCCAGGGTAAACGGGTCGTCGAAGTCGCGCGGGTCGGTGCCCGGCATGCTGACCCACCGGGGCGCCTCCACGGCCTCCTGGGGGTCCATGCCATAGTCCAGGACGTTGGCGATGACCTGGGCGTTCCACTGGACCTGCCGGTCACCGCCCGGCGTTCCGCCGATCAAGTAGGGTTTTTTACCCTGGAAGACCATGTAGGCGTTCAGCGTGTGCATGGTCCGCTTTCCGGGCTCGACCACGTTGGGGTGGCCCTCGACCAGCGAGAGCCCGCTGCCGGTGCGGTCGTTCAGCACGATACCGGTGGTGCCCGCCACGAACCCCGAGCCGAACCCGTGGAACAGGCTGTGTATAAAGGAGATGGCGTTGCCCTCGCCGTCGATGACGCAGAGGTAGCTGGTGTCGCCGTCGCCCGGCACCGGGGCGGCCACTGGCCCGGCCTCGACGCTGGAGAGCACCCTGTCCGGCGAGATGAGCCGCCGCCGCCGATCAGCAAAGTCCTTGGAGATCAGCTCGTTCACCGGAGCGGGCACGAATTTCGGGTCGCCCATGTAGGCGTTGCGGTCGGCGAAGGCCAGCTTCTTGGCCTCCACCATGGCGTGGACGGCCTCCGCCGAATAGAACCCCATCCCGGCCAGATCGAAGCCCTCCAGGATGTTCAGCATCTCCAGCAGCAAAAATCCCTGGGACGGCGGGGCGGTCTCGTAGACGGTGTACCCTCTGTACTCGGTGGCTATCGGCGGCTCGTACCACTCGGTCTCGTGCCGGGCGAACTCGTCCAGCGTGAACAGGCCACCGGCGTCCTGGAGGGACCGCACGATCTCCCGGGCGGTTTCGCCCTGGTAGAACTCCTCGGCGCCGTGGCGTGCGATGCGGCCCAGGGTCTCGGCCAGGTTCTTCTGGACCAGGACGTCGCCCGCCCGGTATGCCTCGCCGTTCCTGGTAAATACGCGGGCCGTGTCGGCGTAGCGGTTCAGCTTGTCCAGGGCATCGCCGAAGCCCCGGGCCAGCCGTGGGGACAGGGGAAACCCTTCCTCGGCGTAACGGATGGCCGGCTGCAGCAACTCGTCCAGGGGTCTGGTGCCGAAGCGCTCCAAGATGGACGCGTAGGTGTCTACCTCGCCCGGTATCGACGGGGCCAGCGGGCCCTCGGAGGGCAAGAACCTGTGTCCGCCGGCGATGAACAGGTCGCGACTGGCCGCCAGCGGCGCTTTCCCACTGCCCGAGACACCATATGTCCTTCCGGTGCCGGCATGGTACATGAGGGCGAAGGTCTCGCCTCCGAATCCACAGCTATGCGGTACCGTCACGCACTCCACAGCCGCCGTGGCGATGGCCGCATCGAAGGCGTTGCCTCCGTCCCGAAGGACGCCGATGCCCGCCGACGCCGCCAGCGGCGAGATGGAGCAGACCATGCCTCCATTGGTGTATACGGTGCCTCTGCCGACCGCTATCTCGGGCTTAACCATTTTGTCCTCCATTCGACCGGGGCTCGACACGCGAAATGGTACCAGCATTGTCAACGGATAACCACGAGTAAGTGACACGGAACGGCAGCGCGGCGAAATCGGTTTTCACAGGTAGTGTAAATGGGGTATCATATTCCGGTTGCCCTCGGACGCCAAGGCATGTTTTGTTAACCCAGGAGAACCGAAATTGGACGAAAGACCCACCCTGAACGACGTTATCGAGGCAGGGCGAAGGATTTCCCCGTACGTGACCCGTACTCCCCTGCACCGCTACCTGTCTCTGGACAAGCTCCTGGATGCCCAGGTCTACGTCAAGCACGAGAACCACCAGAGGCTGGGCGCCTTCAAGATGCGGGGCGGCATCAACCTGGTCTCACAGCTAACGGAGGAGGAACGGCGCAGAGGTGTGGTCACGGCCTCGACCGGCAACCACGGCCAGTCCGTCGCCTATGCCGCCGGCGTTTTCGGTACCAGCGCCATCATTGCCGTCCCCGAGGGCAGCAATCCCGGCAAGGTGGAGTCCATGCGAAACCTGGGGGCCGAGGTGGTCTTTCACGGGCAGGTGTTCGACGACTCTCTCGAATACGTCGAACGACTGGCCAGGGAAGAGGGCTATCGTTTGATCCACTCGGCCAACGAGCCCATGCTGATCGCCGGGGTCGGCACCTATACGCTGGAGATCGTAGAGGACCTGCCCGAGGTGGACGTTATCATAGTCCCCGTGGGCGGGGGCAGCGGCGCGAGCGGGGCGTGCATCGTGGCCGAGAGCACCAACCCCGAGATCCAGGTGATCGGGGTCCAGGCGGCCAGCGCGCCGGCGGCGTACCTGTCCTGGAGGGAGGGGCGCGGCGTGGAGGCACCCATGGAGACCGTGGCCGAGGGCCTGGCCACCCGCACCAGCTTCGAGCTGCCCCAGTCCATCCTGCGCGACATGCTGGACGACTTCGTCCTGGTCACCGAGGAGGAGCTCAACCGGGCCGTGGTGGTCAACCTGAAGGAGACCCACAACCTGACCGAGCACGCCGGGGCCGCGTCGATGGCAGCGGCCCTGAAGATCAAGGATAGGCTCCGGGACAAGAACGTCGCTCTGGTCATGAGCGGCGGCAACATCTCGCTGGAGCAGCTCCGGGCCGCCCTGAACCAGGCGGATACCGGGCCGGGCCAGTTGCAGTAAGGGTCACAGGAGAAACCGATGGCTGACCAACCCCTCACCGACAACTCGCCGGGGAGCGCCCTGTTCCCCGAGTACGCCACGCTCTACGACCTCATCGCCGCCGAGGTGGAGGGGCTGTCCGACGCCCAACTGGACTACAACTCCGAGCAGTGGGAGTGGAGCGGGTGGAGCATACGCCGGCAGCTCAGCCACATGTCGTCGCTGATATACCGCTGGCTCCTTATCCGCTGGGGCGACGTCCTCTTCCCGCAGGGCGGACACGGAGTTTAGGACGTCGAGGGGCTGGCCGACTCGGACTACGACCGCCGCATGGACGAGGGCCGCTACTGGGAGCTGCCGGTGGTCCTGGACAAGCTCCGCGGCGGCATCGACCTGGCCCAACGTTTGCTGGCAGAGCGCAGCGTCGGCTTCTTGCGAGGCAACACCTACCTCCAGCAGCAGAGCCCCCAGTGGGTCCTGATGATAAACGCGCACCCCACCGGCATCACGCCCACCGAGGACCCGGAACGGTGGAACATGACGCTGGAAGCCACCGTGAGGCACATCTACTTCGAGGAGACGACCCACCTCTACAACATCCAGCGGCTTAAGAGGGCCCAGGGCCTCCAGGCGGTCGCCGAGTTGCCCGGGGTGGGCTACTGGGTCCTGGACGGCTGGGACCGCAGCGAGGCGTAGGAGCCCCCTTCCCAAACCTTCCCCCGCCTGCGAAGGAAGGGATCATCACACCTCGGAAATACCCTCCAGCCGGTGCCTGATCTCGTCGGGAACCCGGCCCAGGCGCTTTCGGGTCGGCGACTCCGCCCTCCGTCCCACGCTCTTTGCCGCCTCCACTATCAGCCGCACGCCGCCCAGGAAGTCCGCTAGCTTTATGTACTCGGCGTCAACGCCGCCGTCGGGGTCTGGGATGCTGGTCGTGGCGTTGTGGTGGTTGCCCAGGGGAAACGCCAGGCCGGTGGCGCGGTACCCGAAGACTGCGAAGGCGGTCGCCTCGCAGGCGCCACCGCTCATTAGCTGGCGCTGGCACTTGAACTCCGGGTCGCGCTCTCTAATGCTCTGCCTGGCCGCGATCAGCACCTGCTCGGCGTCGGCGTCGAAGGTGTAGGCGGCGTCGCCGGTGCGGATGACCGGCCCATCTCCTTGAGCTACACCCGGTATGACCGGGCTGGACTCCAGTGACACCACCAGTGTTTCCCCGGGCAGTGTGCCCGCCTCGGCCATCAGCCGTGCGCCGAAGAGTCCACCCTCCTCGGCCCGGGTGAACACGGCGTACATGTCGGCCCCGGCCCCTTCGGAGACGATGCTCTCCAGCGCCGCCAGAATGGATGCGCATCCGGCCAGGTCGTCCAGGGCGCGCATGCGTATTGTGTCGCCGTCCAGGGCGAAGTCGGGCAGGTCAAACACCACCGACACCGGCGGGCTCAGGGCGGCGGCGCTCTTCAGGACCACCCTCACCCGGCGTTCGGGGCCCTCTTCAGGTGGAGGCCCCTGCCAGGGTTGGAGCGTCGCCGGCAGGCGGCCGCCGTGGCGCGGCAGCACCAGCGCAGGCGTTGGCTTCCTCAACGAGGCCACGGGTACGCCACCCAGCGCCCTCCCGACGAACTCCCGCTCCGAGCCGCCTACTGAAAAAATCTCGAAGCCGGGGTGGTCCATGTGGGCCACGAACGCGATGGGAGGCTCGGAACCGACCGGCCCGCCCCGGTAGTGCGCGACGATGTTGCCGTAAGAGTCACGTTGGGTGTCCACGCCCAGGGGCGCCAGGACCTCCATGACGTACTCCGCGACCGGCCCCTCGAAGAAAGGCGCGGCCGGCCGCGCGCCCAGCTCCCGGAGGATCTCCACGGCCCTCTCATCGCGCTTGTCCATCTCGCGGGCCTCCTCTCGAAATCGTCGGGTGCCACGAGGTTAGCAGCCCGGCCAGCGGCACACAAGGGCGGGGCGGGTCCGGGTATACAGGAAAAATCACCCTCGTCGCCGGCTCGCTTGCTAAGGCGTGCCGCCTGTCATAAACTGGAGCGTCCCGTTCCCAGACCTGCTGGACTCGCCAACCCAACAACGGAGGACCTACCATGGAAGTCGGCTACTTCACAATGCCGTTACACCCGCCCGGCTCCAACATCACCGAGACCCTGGTGGACGACCTCGCCCAGCTTGTCGTGCTGGACGAACTCGGCTACAAGGAGGCGTGGATAGGGGAGCACTTCACCACCGTCTGGGAGAACATCCCCGCGCCGGACCTGTTCATCGCCAAAGCCCTGGCCATGACCCGGAATATCGTCCTGGGCACCGGGGTTACCTGTATGCCCAACCACGATCCATTCATGCTCGCCCACCGCATTGCCCAGCTCGACCACATGGCCCGGGGCCGTTTCCACTGGGGGGTGGGCTCCGGTGGATTCCCCGGCGACTTCGACGTCTTCGGTTTCGACCCCCAGACCGGAGAGCACCGGTCCATGGCCAGAGAGGCCGTAGAGCTGATACTGCAGATCTGGGAGGACCCCAAGCCCGGTCTCTACGAGCATAAGCACTGGCGTTTCACCATCCCCGAGCCGGTGGACGACTTTGGCCTGAGGTTCCACCTGAAGCCTTACCAGAAACCGCACCCTCCCATCGGAGTGGCCGGCGTATCGCCTAAATCGGACACTCTGGTGCTGGCCGGCGAGCGGGGCTGGATACCCATGAGCATCAACCTGGTCCCCGCCTCGGTGCTCAAGTCGCACTGGGAGGCGGTGGAGTCCGGGGCCCGCCGCACAGGCCTCATCCCGGACCGGTCGGCCTGGCGCATCGCCCGGGAGGTCTACGTGGCCGAGACCGACGAGCTGGCGCGCAAAGAGGCCCTGGAAGGTGTGCTGAGACGGGACTTCGAGCGGTATTTTCGCCCCCTGCTGACACACACTAAGCAGATGGACCTGATGAAGACCGACCCCGAAATGCCCGACTCGGATGTGACAGCCGAGTATCTTGTGGACAACATCTGGATCGTCGGCGACCCCGACGGGGTGGCCGGCAAGCTCCGGCGGATGCACCGGGACGTGGGCGACTTCGGAGTGCTGCTGGCCATGGGCCACGAGTGGGAGCCCCGGGACCGGTGGCTCAACTCAACCGAACTCCTGATCAACAAGGTCATGCCCAGACTCGCAGACCTGGACTAATCCTCACGCCGCGATTTTTTTCCTGCACCTTTGATGGTCGCTCACCGCCGTGCGCCTTCCGCGGGCCAGGGGCGTGGCCGTAACTCCTCGCTTAGCGCATAACCTCGTTTGGAACCACACCCCCTGTTCTAGGTTATGATGAGACGGCGTTTACCAAAACATCAAGCGAGGGATACATGCAGCCGGGTGAGTTGCTGGTCGCCCGATTGAAGGGCGGGGCCACCGTCGCGCAGTATATAGGCCAGTCCGCCAGGAGCACCCGCGTCCGGATAACCGCCGGACGCAAGCGTACCGCCGATATCCCTCTCGACAGGGTCGTCCTGCCCACGGGCATCGTCGCGTCGGGAGAGGATGGGCTGGCTGAGTTCCAGCGCCGGTGCGAGGACCTGGCCTCCGAGATCGACCTGACCGAGGTGTGGGAGGTCGTCCGAGAGGAGCCGGCGTCGATGACCTTGGACGAGCTGGCGGAACTCCACTGGGGCTCCTCCCACGATTCGGCGCAGAGGGTCGCTCTCCTGCTACACCTGGACAGGACGCCCCGGTACTTCGTCACCGACAAAGCAGGCTACACCCCCCGGACCCTGGACGCCGTCCGGGAGGCCGAGGCGCGGCAGAGGCGTGAGGCGGAGAACGCTCAGGCCGCTGCTTCGCTGATGGACGGTCTGGCGCAGGGCGTGCTCCCACAGCCTTTGACCCGTCACCAGTCCACCCTCCTCGAGCACCTGCGGGGCTACGCGGTGCACGGCGAGAACTACACGCGCGGCGCAACTGCCCAGAGCCTGCTGGAGAAGTTCGAGCAGGGTTCCCTCGACCAT
This sequence comes from uncultured Dehalococcoidia bacterium, assembly GCA_964510985.1. GTDB lineage: Bacteria > Chloroflexota > Dehalococcoidia > Lucifugimonadales > CAZEDC01 > CAZEDC01. Next base: position 10,096 of record CAZEDC010000156.1, on the reverse strand, counting down.
CAGCGGCTCAGCTTCGAGCTGCTGGTACGGGCGGGCGTCCTCTCTCCCGACGAGCCCCTGGAGCTGGAACGGCTGGAGATTCCCCAGGAGTTCGGGGAGGACACGCTGGCCGAGGTAGACGCCAGAGACCTGTCCGGGGCGCTGGACGACCCGCGACGCAGGGACCTCTCGGCGGTACCCACGGTTACTATAGACGACGCCACGACCGAGGACCGGGACGACGCGCTCTCGCTGGAGGTCGATACGGGGCCGCCCACGCCGGTCGAAGATGCCGATGGGATTGGGCCGGTCTACCGGGTGGGCGTCCATATCGCCGACGCAGGTGCGTTGATACCCCGCGGCGGCGCCATAGACCGGGAGGCCGACTTGCGCATGGCGTCCCTCTACCTGCCCGAGCGCAAGATACCGATGCTGCCTCCGGGGATATCTGACCGGATGGGAAGCCTGGCCCCCGGCGAAAAGAGGGCCGCGCTGAGCCTGCTGGCACGCGTCACTGAGTCCGGCGATGTCCTGGACTGGGAGGTTACCCCGTCGGTGGTCCATAGCCAGGCGGCCCTTTCGTACGAGGAGGCCGACGACGCCATCGCCGACACCGGCCACCCGTGGCACAAGACGCTGGCGGCGATAGACCGGGTGGCGGCCTCCATGAGGCGACGGCGAGAGGAGGCCGGGGCCGTCGTTTTGGAGCGCCCCGAGATGTCCATTGCTCTCACCGAGTCAGGCGACGTCGAGGTGAGCGTGCTGGCCCGGACGACGCCCGCCCGGCAGATGGTGGCCGAGTTGATGATACTGTGCAACTCCCTGCTGGCCGAGTACTGCCGACGAGAGGGCCTTCCCGCGGCCTACCGGACCCAGGACAAGGCCAACCTGGATAATTTCGATGCAGATATCGCCGATGGACCTCTCCGACGGCACATGGTGATACGCCGGATGCTGCCGGCCGATGTCGGGACCGTTCCCGCTCCTCATGGCGGACTGGGAGTGCCGTCGTACGTCCAGGCGACGTCGCCGCTACGACGGTACTCCGACCTGATAATGCAGCGACAGATCAGCGGCTACCTGAGGTCCGGCCAGCCACCCTACTCGGAGGAGGAGGTGGTTTCGGTGGCGCACCGGGCCGACGTGCAGGTGCGAGAGCTAGCCCGGCTGGAGGAGGACCGGAAGCGCCACTGGTTCCTGAAGTACCTCAAGCAGTCTCTAGCCGCCGATGACGAAGACGGAGTCTTCTTCCAGGCGATCGTCCTGGACAACCCGCCGCGACGGCCCGCACTGCTGGAGCTGGCCGAATACCCATTTCGGTTCAGGTCCGAGCTGCCCGGCGTCTGCGCCCCGGGCGAGACGGTGACCTTGAGATTACGCGGCGTCGATCTCTGGCAACGGGTTGCACAGTTCGTGCACGTACCGCCGGCCGGGTAACCCCTGCCCATGACAGGGACCTTAGTGCCGTGGGGAGCACTCATCTCCACCTTCTCTAAGTAATTAACTCAACATCATTGCGGGGGAGTGCAGAGGGGGTGTCCCCCTCTGCCAAGGGGTCTGGGGGATGTGCCCCCAGGAGAAAACCCTTGAGGGCGGGCGGGTGGGTATAAGTCACCTCCCCTTTAGAGATAGTTTCTAAGTGCTTCAGAATCCACGGCCCGGCCAAGGCCAAATCGCCTCATAAACCCTGTGGACTGGATACAGGCCGTTCGCCCTAACCAAAGGTTCTGACTCGCCGGCGTGTCGACAGACCGGAAGCAGCCCTGGGTGGGTTGAGGTCTGCCGAGACCTCGATTATCCTTGAATGGCGTTCAGTCCTTTTCGTCCGAGAGGCGCCTATGAAGCTCACGCCTACGACGAAGATCATCCTGTCGATTCTGACAATCCTTTTCATCGCCGTCGGCGTCTGGCTGGAGATCCGCATGCGCTCCGCCGTCGATGACCTGGTCGAGCAGATCGGCGAAAATACGACGGGCTCGTTGGATTTGTTGTCCCCGGAAGACCTGGAGGCACTGATCCAGCGGGTCAATTCCAAGGGCGAGGTGTACAGCGACGAAGAACTCGAGGAGCGGCTCTTCGAGCTTGTAGGGACGTCCGACGACCAGGAGGAGGCTGCGGACAAATAGCTCTTTGCGGTAACCTCCAGAACAATCCCAACATCGTTTGAGGGCAGGGCACGGATGCCGGTCCTGTGTATCTTACGCGGCCGCCCGTCGTCGGACCCGGACCACCAACAACAGGCCCAGTGCTCCACTCAGGAGCGCCAGACCCCATACGCTCAGGCCTGGGATACTCACGACGGCGGGAGCGACCTGAACATCCAGCAGCAGGCTGTCGGAGCCCGAGCCGCCGTCGTCGTCGGTTACGGTGAAGGTGACCGTGTAAACCCCGGTCTCGTCGTAACGATGGGACCCCTCGATGGTCATGGCGGACTGGTCGATAGTCGCGGCCTCGACGGTGCCGTCCCCCCAATCGATGACAGCCGTGTGGGTGTCCAGTACCCCCGGGTCGGTGTAGGTAACGACCCGCCCAAGTATCAGCGAGGGCCCCGTCGCCGTCCAGTCCGGGCCGGCGTCCACGATCGGCGCCACGTTGTTGACCGTGACGGTAACGCCGTCAGAGCCCACGCCTCCGGCGCTGTCGGTCACGGTGACCGTCACGGTGTAGATGCCGTCGTCCGCATAGGTGTGGCTACCGGAGACTGAACCCGTGCTGCTGGGCTCCGTTACCGCACCGGTTGTCGTGGTGCCGTCGCCCCAGTCGATTACCCAAGTGTGGGTGTCCGACAAGTCGGGATCGGTGGAGGAGGCTAGCGCCAGGTCCAGCGCCTCACCCTCACCGACGGCAAAGTCACCGATAGCTTGTACGGCAGGCGGCAGGTTCGCCGGAACTATGGCATCGGACGGGGCCGATGACGCGCCGGCGCCCACTGCGTTGGTGGCCGTAACGGTGAATGTGTAGGGCGTGCCGTTGCTGAGGCCGGTGACCACCGCGGTCGTTGTAGTCCCGTCTACCGTGGCCGCCTGCTCTCCCGGGTCGGACGTAACGGTGTACTGGGTTATGGGACTGCCGCCATCGGCCGGTGCGGTCCAACTAACGGCGGCATGGCCGTCTCCCGGTACGGCGGTCACGTTGGTCGGCGCGCCGGGAACCAGCAGCGGAAGCTGCGCCAGACCGTACCCCCAGGTGTTGTTGGGCACGTCCCCACGCGGAGAGGCCTGGGCCTTGAGGTAGCCGGCCACCTGCTCGGGAGAGAGATCGGGGAACTGCTGGATGACCAGCGCAGCCAGGCCGGCCACGTGGGGCGACGACTGGCTCGTGCCGAAGAACCCGCCCGGACCCTTGGAGACCGAGTCGCCCCCATCGGCCCCGACGATGTCGGGCTTGGTCTTGCCGTCGGTGGTCGGCCCCCGGCTGCTGAAGCTCTCGATAACGGAGGGTGTAGACCATTTCGCAGCGCCCACCGCCAGCACGCCCGTGTTCAAGCTCTCCGCCGGGTTCACGATGCTGTAGCTCGCCACCGATATATCCAGTTCCTGCTGTGTGAACGCGTTCAACTGAAGCCAGGATGGCACGGTCCCAGAGAAATGGTAAACGGCCAGGTAATAGGTCCCAGTGGCCGGCGCGGTGTAGTTGAACTTCTCCCGGGGGATATGCCCCACACCTCCCTGTTGGGGAAATTCGCTGCTTTCGAGGATAAAGGAAACCGAGGCGTCGTACAGGTAGAGATCGAAATCGCTAGTCGCGGCGCCCCAGTCATCGTCCCACCTCAACTGGGCCGTTAGCGTCTCCCCCGCGAACAGTTGCACGGCGTTCACTTCCCGCGTCGGTGCGAACTCAATCCATCCGTTCCCATTCCCGTCACTATAGCCGCCGAACCAGTTCGCCAGCGCGCTGTTACCCGCGCTGTTCACCCAGACCGCACCGTCGTCCACGGCTAGTCCGACGGTGTTCAAGGGGCTGTCGCTGAAGGGCGACGTCCCGTCTCCGGGTCCGTCCCAGATCCAGGACAGCGACATGTTAATGACGGTAGCTCCCTGGGACGCCATCCAGAGGGCGGTAGCCTGGAGGTCACCTGGAGTGAATGGATTGGCGATGTACAGGCTCGCGCCAGGGGCCACATCCGCAACGGCTTCGGCCACCGCGGTGCCGTGAACGCCACCAGTCTCGCAGTCCGACAGGAGCGACGTGAACGTTCCGATTGCCGTGTAACACCGTGCGAGGACCGTCGCCGGAAGCTCGGGCCCCATGAGCCCGGCGTATCCCTGGAAGCCGACGTCGATTATCCCGACCTTGACGCCTTGCCCCGTGAATCCCCTGGCGTTCCAGGCGGGCGATCCGTGGACTATGGCGCCCTGGCTGGTGACATCGGGCTGCGGGGGAATGATGCTCTCCACCCGGAGCACGCCTTCCCTCTCGGCCAGTGGGACAAGCAGCTCGACCGGGACCTGGGCTTCGATGTAGTCAACCCCGACGTTGGCTACCGTGGCGCCGCCTGATTCGAGGAGCCCTAAGACACCCGACACATCGCCGGACACCCTGATCGTGACTGCAACCGGGACGTTAACGTTGAGTGGAACATTGACCGAAGGATTAGGCGAGGCGTCCAGGCCGGACACCACGGCCAGACGATTGAGCCGGGAATCCAGTTTTGGGTACCTGGGTTTGGGGGGTGGGGGACCGGCGAGTTCTACCTGCGCCGTTCCGCCTCCTTCACGTTCATCGCCGTCATCGGCCAGAGCGATGTCCCCGCCGACCAGAAGGAGAACGGCGACCGCGAAATATCCCAGGAGGAGTGGAGTCCGGACACCTGACATCCATCGACTCCTATGCGCCGGAATCAATCAAACGTGGCACGGTCCGCGAGGTCTCGCCAATGCTTAATGCAACGCCGGACCCCATGGGTGTGGACGTGAAAATCGGGGTGGCCGGGATCGAACCGGCGACCTCCCGCTCCCAAATAATGCGCCAGCCATCCATCATCGTCCATTGGCAGTTGATGCCGCCCTGTATACTGGGAACGAGCTGTACACCACAATCCACCTGCCTCCTGCAATATTAATTCTCGCCCGGTGTTTCTCAGCGCTTCAATTGACTGTGGGAGTGGTCCTAGTAGTGGACGATGACTCCCCGCTCCTGCAACCGCTGAATGTTGTTCTGGTCTTCCGAGCCCAACCACAAGTCCAGTTCGTTGCCCTCTAGCCATACCTCGTCACCTTCACCTAGACCGACGTTTTCCACCAGAGGTGAGATGTCATATATCTGGTTGCTGTTTAGGTCGAGGCTGGCGAGGTTCGTAAGCGAGGCCAGGGATGAGATATCGCTTAGCTGATTCCCGTTAAGTTCGAGATAGGCCATTTGAGAAAGGGCGGCCAACGGTGTGATATCGCTTATCTGGTTCCCCGCAAGGCTGAGCCATGTCAAATTAGCAAGAGCGGCAAGTGAGGAGATATCACTGATCTGATTCCCTCCAACGTGGATATTTGTCAATTTGTTGAGTGAGGCCAGGGGTGAGATATCCCTTGCCTGATTGTCATTCATGTGGAGCCCGGTCAGATTGCTGAGGGAGGCTACGGGCGAAATGTCGCTTATAAGGTTTTCGTTAAGAACGAGGTTGGTCAGACCAATGCAATACTCTATGCCTGTGAGGTCGGTAATGCGCCTGGACCAGGCATCCAGGTTGGTAATACCGGCCAGCTCCTCTGCTGTGATGTCCTCGCCAGGCAGCTTGCCGAGAGCGCCTCGAATGACCGCATCCAGGTTTGCGTCGGGGAAGGTCACGACTTCGGCGCCCGCAGGCTCCACCTTCTCGATGCTCACTACGGCACCGCTCTTGATGGTGATGAGAAGGTCCTGCGCCGGATCGTGGGTAGAGTATGCACTGAAAGCATGCAGGCCGTGCGTTTTAACGCTCTCTGCGACAACACTAAGTCGGTGGACACCGTCGCCCCATTCCTCGATTGGACTCCCCCGCTCACTCAGGCTAAAGACTTCTCTCGACAGGGAGATCACGTGCGAGAACGCGACGGTCGGGTGTCCACCGTAGATGTAAGGGCCGTCGGGGCCTTTGACAATCACGTCGTAGGACCCCTGGTCGCGGCTCGGGTCGAAATAACCGGGAATCGAATCCACCGGGTTCCATGTCACTTCAATTCCATTCTCCGTGATCTGGCCTTGGACGTTAATAGGAGGGTCTGGCGCGGGAATCACGGTCTGAGAGATGGCTATCTCGATGCCCGGAATTGGCGTGCCACCGGCATCCAGACCGACGAATAGGTATGTGCCCGTCGGCAGTGTCCCTGGCATGCCGGTTGAGAAGTTGAACGAGGACACACAATCCCTACCCAAGTCCACCCGACATTGCGACATCGTGAGGGTGTTCCCATCGTGTAGAATGACTCGGATGGCTTTCAGTGTGGTAGGACCCGACCCCGTAATCAAGAAATTTGTGTTAGTACTCCGCTCCTCAGAAGTAAGACTTGGCGCGCCCTCAAAGCCCGTGTTAATTTCAGCGGTCAGGTTGTGAGCGACCGCAGGTGGCAGCTTGACCTCGATCCAGCCGCCTGAGGCACTCTGGAGATGGCCGATGTCAGTCCAGCCGTCAGCGGTTTCGTCAGCATCCCAAAATGCCAACGCCATGTTGGTGGTGCCTCCTGGTGTCAGCTGAGCGTCGTCGGGATCACCGGTAAACAACCTTCTCGACATTTCAAATATCCAAATCCCATCGGCACCAGCGCCCTGGTTGCGAGCGGTATGCTCCCACATGCCTGCCAGAGAGTTCTCGGCCTGGACGGAGACGTCGTCCTCACGTACCGAGGGGGTGGTGGAGTACTCGTCGTCGAAGTTACAAAGTTGGTCATTGCCACCAGTGCCGGGTACTCCACCCGACAGGACACCCGGACCACAGTCCAGTTGCCAATGCCAGATGTCTACCTTGCCGAGGGATGCACTCATGTCCTCCTCAGTTGCACCCATGTGAGGTGCCGCCTGATCGTCGATGCGGAACATTACGGCCAGAGCCGGTGAAAATTTGTGGTCTTCAGTGTTGTAGTCGTAATCGTCGGGTACCTCCACAAGGACATATATTCTTTCACCATCAGATGCTACTCGTAGGTTGATGTCAATGGGATCAATCTTACCGACTTCCCGGCCTGGTATCGGCCTAATCTGTTGAAGTCTGACTGAAACAGGGACGACATCACTCCAGTCGGAGGTGTCGCCATCAACGGTTATGGAGGACATGGCAGCCGTGAACGACACCGGTATTGTTGCGGGCAACGGCGTGGACGTTGGCGTTGGTATGGTTGTCGGTGTCGGTGTGACGGTTAGTTGCAGTGAGCCGGTTGACGCCTTGGCCGGGGTTGGTCCAGGCACCGGGGTAAAGGTCGCCAAAGCTGTTGGGAAAGGTGTAGTAGGCGGCACCGAAGTAAACGTCGGCAGGGCTGTTGGTAATGGTGTCGTATTAGGAACGAACGTAGGCGTCGGTAGGGCGGTTGGCGCAGATGCGGTACCTGAAGTGGCTGTGGCCGTCGGTACCGGCGTTTTCGTTGGCGCCAGTGCGGTGGCTGGGCCTCCACCATCTCCTCCCCCACCGAAAACTCCAGTGGCGAAGGCTCCCCCGATGCTCACAGCGACCGCTACGACAACCAGGCCTATAGCCACGGAGAGGACTGGAAAGCGCCATCCTCTCTCAAGACGAGGGAGGCTGAGCACCTGCCGATGGGCGACGGCGCCCTCTTTCTGGATGAAGAACTGCTCTTGGCCCGTGGTCCCTTGAAAGTCCCCTGCAGGTCGGAGGGACAGCGTTATGACGTAGGAATCCTCGCCTTCGCGCTCCCCCACGACCTCGAAAACCATCCGAACCGACTCAAAGCGCCGTCCATAGTCGCCGGGGTCGTCTCGGGCAGTCTGGATGGCCAGGAGGGTAGCCTGGTCCAGAGAGATGTAGCCAAAGGCCTCCCCTGCCGAGTCGAACTCGACCTTCTCCTCTTTCTTCCCTTCCTCATCGACCATGGGAGAACTCTCTGGTGTGATGTCCGGTAAAGGCGGACTCGCCTAGTTAGCTCCCCATTCCCTCTGCGAATTCGCTAATGGACATGACGGGCATAGTCATTATCTGTACTGTGCCCCTAGACCCCAGCTCTACCGAGACCTTGGCTATGGTCTCGTTGTCCGGAGCTTGCACGATATTGATGAAGTCGTAAGGGCCCAGTACGGCGAACTGAACGACTACCTTGGCCCCATAGGACTCTATCTCCTTATTGACCTCCTCTATGCGGTTTGGGCTCCCCTTCACGACCTTCCGCCCTTCATCCGTGAGTTTGCTGAGCAGGACATAAGTGGCCATTCTTTTCCCCTCCTTTTCGAGGATGATGGTATGAACAATCCGAAACGCTGTCAATAATGGAGTCTAGGACACAGGTTGATGAAAACAGAACGCCTGCGCTATTCTACTGCCACACCTTGGGAGGACTGGCACCCATGTACACGCACACCTGCGGAGACAGCGGACGACACTGGTACGGGAAGGGGGAGCACTGCGCCTGCGGCCAAGTCCCCAACCGACTGTTAGCCGCGCTGTCCTGTGTGTAGGACGTTCGCTGGGACGTGGATTATCAAAAAATTTGCGAACCCTGACCCTGTTCGATGAACATGCGTGAGGAGGTAGGCTTTCCTTGGTAATGCTGAAGCGCCTCATATGCGACAACCCCACATGTACTATTAGCCTGTGTCGCATAACTCATGGGCAGTAGAGGATTCTGAGGGGACGTGGCTTCCCATAGCCACTACACGAGGGCGGGGGAATATAGGCCACTTGCACTACGTACGTTGGAGTTTGCGAGGTACCTATGAACAGGAGCATTGTCACAAAGAGCCCGATAGACTTTGTACAGTACCAGTTGAAACTTGTGCGAGAGATACAAAGAGGGAAGCCAATTACCTACGCTGGGTATGCTCCCATCAAAAAGAAAGGTCCGAGACAAACGATTCTTGCTGGGGGTATATTGGGCGAGGTTCAGAGTTACAAGGGTGCTCTCTCTTTGGCCCAGAGTTACATGCTACGTCGACCTGAAGGCCGGTTGCCTGCCCCTTGGGAAGAAATTGAGGGAGCTGTGCTAACAAGGCATCATGCTTATGGGAAGGTAGAAAGCACAGCATTTACGAGGGGTGGTATATTGCGCGGGGCTCCCGTAAGAAAAAAGACACATCGGTGTGGTTGCGGTACTTAGATAAACAAGGAGATGATACCCCCATCGACCCTCAGACTAGGAAGTTAACCGGGCGGGTATAACCAGCCATACGTGGTGACACTGTGATATGGATAACCCCCCGCTTCGGCTGATTTTCTGAATCTCATTTTTAAAAATTTTCAATCTTGGTGTCAGAGTAGTCGCTCTGAGTATAGGTAGGCCGCATCCGAATACCCCCCCATCCGTTCAGGAGTCGGACAGGACCTCACACCAACTTCAATTCGAACCCTTGCTAGCACCTCCCCCCGCCAATTGACACTCCAATAATGCACTCTCGTTGATCATACTGTTGGTGGGTAGTTAATACCGAATCAACCCAGGAAACATTCAAGTTTCGCTACAGATTCGGACTTGCAGACCTGTGGGGAACTTTCTAGGTGTGGATCTTCTGAAGGGCGGAAGGCCGTAGCTCTCTATACAAGTGCGTCGTGTGACACCGATGATGATCCCAGGTTGCTGTCAAGGTAGCTGTCGGTACGGTTTTTCTGCGCAGCCGCGGAGATCAAAAGACAGTCCATGGACTGGTCGGGGTGGCCGGGATCGAACCGGCGACCTCCTGCTCCCAAAGCAGGCGCGCTTCCGCTGCGCTACACCCCGGACACTCAAAATAATACTCACTAACAGACCGGATGACAAGCGCAGTATACAAACAAATATGGGGGCTTCCTTCCCACAAATCTAGTTTCAACCCCGATTCCCCACCCTTGTCATACGAACAATGTCAGTAAGGCAACATTTTAACATGATTGACGCGAATGGTAATCAAAAGTACAATTTGACTGTAAATTCTTGAGTACAGGTCTTTCAACTTCTTAGACTGAAGTGCTTTGGGATTTCGATGTTTAGGTCGGGAGACAGATGCGTCA
>CAZEDC010000155.1:0-8739 GCA_964510985.1 uncultured Dehalococcoidia bacterium | reverse complement strand
TGGTACAAAGATGGGGGGCAGGTCACCGGGTCCATCATCGACCACACTAACCCTTACCATGTCGTCTCTTCGTTCAGTCGTCAGCTTCAATATCTGACCACCGTTGCCGACCATGGCATCCTGGGCATTGTTTATCAGATTTAGCAACACGGATTGCAATTGGGTGGCGTCACCGAGTGCCTCGGGTAGGTCCGTCGCAAGCCCCAACTCGATCTCGATGCTGCTCACGCGAAGGTCATAAGTTTTGATCTCGAGAATAGTGCCCATCAACTCATTCAGGTTTACCGGCCCCATCTGGATTTCCCGCTTTCGTGCGAAGGAGACCAGGTTGTGGACGATCCTCGATGCGCGTTGGGCCTGTTTTACGATCCTCTCGGCCCGCCCTCTTGCCTTTCGGAGGTATGTCACCGCTTGCAAGGAGTTCAGAGAACCCCTCGATGGCCATCAGTGGGTTGTTGAGTTCATGGGCGACTCCCGCCACCAATTCGCCGATCGCGGATAGCTTTTCCGATTGAATCAGCCCTTCCTGTGCCGTCTTTAACTCTTCCAACGCCCTGTTGGCGCGCTGCTCACTCTCCCTCAGGAGTTTCTCATCTCTCACACGGGCCGTCATATCCCTACAGACAAGGACCAAGCCCTGCTCGTTGCCGTCTTTGTCTCGCAATACGCTCCCAGATAGAGATATCGGGACAGCCTTTCCCTTCCTGGTGACCAGAGTCGTATGAACGTCGCTCGTTGGACCTTCTGAAAACATCGACCTGATCCCAGAGTCGGTGAATACTCGTTGTGACTCTTCCACAAAGACTACGGTGGCTGGCTGTCCAATCATTTCGACCTCGGTGTACCCGAGGAGCCTCGACGTCGCCCGGTTCGTCACAGCGATCACTCCCCGGGGATCGAGCAATATCAGCGGGTCCGACATAGTATTGATGATGTGTTCGGCTGCCACCGCGGGGGTGAGGGCGAACAGCCTGTATTTCCATACCGCATAGCCCAGAAGGAACGTGGCGAATAAAAATCCGAGAGTGCTCAGCGATGGGGTCATGGTTCCCAGGGCAGGGAGCACCGCCTTCGTGATGAGGGCGACACTCAACGGAATCGAGACCCCCAGCAGCACAAGCCTGGCCTGAGCCTTCCGCGCTTCCCCTTGTGCGTTGATGTACGTCTGTAGGCACAAGTAGAGGCTTAAAAGTCCGATGGCCACGCCCCAGGTAGTCGCCGCCGCCCAGATACCAGGGCTCGTGGGGAGATCGAACGACCAACCCCAACTCTCCCTCACCGTTTCGCCTGTTATGGTGCCAGTGCTAAGGTCCAGAAGTGAGATCGCAAGCGCGGGTATATAGATGAGGGCGTAGTTCCACCTCTTTTCAAGCAGCTTTCGTCTTTCGGCGAATACCAGGGAGAAATGAACCAAAAAGGAGAATGTGAACGGCCAGAGAGAGGTCCACTTGAGCCACATCCGGGCCGTCTCGATGTCGTCGGCCTGTTGAAATCCCAGTTCCATTAGGGCCAGATAGGCCACGGACGAGGACAGAAGAAAGACGACGCGATTCAGAGTCTCATTGGGATTGCGGTGGAGAACGAGGACTCCAAGGAGCAATGACGACAGGAAGGCCGCTCCGGATATTACGGGAAGTATGCTGACGCCGGTCATTGCGCTGTACTGGTAAAGACGCCGGGCCGAACGTGGGCGGTCATAGTTACTGATGACGGTGATCGGCCGGCAGATCGACGAAAGCTGTTATTGCCTGTATCCACGATAACTGCCTGTCAGAGTTTAATGAGTTGCTAGGTGTCGTAAGGGCGGCGACGACGCGGGATCGAAAATACCCGGTAGTCTAGTATATCATGACGATTACAAGTCTATTACATTGGGCAAAACGCATCCTGCTATCAGTGAGGGATCGGATAACGCTCTGATGCCGAAGTGAAGCTGGACCCTCGGACCTCGGGCTGATGATGCCGTGGGTCTCAGTTGGGTGTCGCCGGGAGCCTCGGACTTCTTCGGCAACACTGCGAGGCGGTCCTTCCGGTGGAGTAAAGGATTAGTCCGTCCGCCACGTGGGAGACTTGCCGGAAGCCAATGGAGTCCTCGTAAAACTAGCTCTTCCCCACCAGATTCCTGAGACGCTCCATATAGTACTTGTAGTTTTCCCAGGAGACGTCGGGCGGCACCGAGTGGTCGGGTCCCGGTACGTAACCACCCAGCGGTAGCATACGCTCCGCCCGCTCCAGCTCCCGGTCAATAGCCTCCCGGCTCACGGCCATGGCGCGTTTGTCCAGGCCGCCGATCATGCCCAGTTTCGGGTACGCCTGCCGGTATTTCTCCACGTCGCACCCGGCCTGGACCTCGAACGGGTACATCATGTTCACTCCGGCCTCCGTCATAGGAGGCAGAAGCTGGTCAACGTTTCCGTCGGTGTCCACGCTGAACAGCGGAATATCCTTTGAGTCGGCGAACTCCTTGATCTTGCGGTAGTTGGGCATCATGAAATCACGGACCATCTTCGGCGAGATCAGCGGCCCCTGCCGTCCGGACATGTCCTCCCACATGTGAATACATGAGAGCTTCACGTGCTCGGACACGCGGTCGTAGATACGGATCCAGCAGTCGGTAAGGTGGTCCATCATGTCGTGCACCAGGTCGGGCTGGTCGACGAACGCCACCAGCACCTCCTCCACACCCATCAGGTCCCGGGGCGTCCCGAACACGCCAAAGTAGGCATAGCCGATGTTGGCGACGGCGCCGGTGCTCTTCAGATAGCCGTTGAAGGCATCCCAGTCGGTGTGATAACGCGCGGGATTGTCGGGATCGAAGTGTTCCTTCTTGATCCGCTCCCAGTCGTCCCAGCCTTTCACCGGATGTTCGAGCCAGCCTGGCATCGAACTTCGGCCGCGGCTCTGGCGCATCAGGATACCTCGCTCGTCGCGGACGATGTAGAACTCCCCCTGTTCCTCGAGGATCTCCACCTCGAAAGGCGGGTACATCCCTAGCGGAACGGGTACGTTCTCGAAGCCGAAGTCCATGTTGAAGTAGGCGGGGATGCTCCATTTGCGGAAGAGCCCGGCCTCCTGCCACCACCGCTCGTTGGAGGCGTCCCAGCCGAGCATGTTCTGGTAGAACGGTGGGCGGTCGACCTCTTGAAAAGTGAGCCACCGGACAAGCCGCTCCCCGTCCGGCAGTGGCGCGTTTCTCTGGACGTTAACTACAATTGAATCCTTAAACCGAGTATCGCCAGTCATGACAGTCTCCCTGCTTGCGAACTAGGTGTCCCCACGAGTAGATTGCAGCAACATGGCTCCGAATCGTATGCGCTGCGTTTGACTAGGATTCGATTTCAGAAACGACTGTGCGCTGGAGCGGGTGGAGGGATTCGAACCCACGACAACCTGCCAGGGAAGCATCCGAGCCTGTATGCCGTGCTTCCAAGCTAACACAGTGCCTAAAAACTGTCCGTTTGTCATACCATGTCCGAGGGCGGCAGGAGGAAATGGATGAGGTCGACTGATGTCGGACCAGGCTGAGCGGGAACCGAGTGGCTAGTAGCCTTGGTCCTTCAGCGCATCATCCACCTTCTTCCATTCGTCGCCGGTCAGCCAACTCTTGACGTTGTCTTCGTAGGTGCGAATATAGTGGGCCACCACCCTTATGTCGGAGATCTCTTTTATATCCTGCTGCTCGGCCCAGCCCAAGGTGCTCTCGGCCCTGGACAGGCCCATCTGCATCTTCTTCAGGAATTCGTACGCCTCCGGCGCCTTGTCCTTAAGTCCGGAAGACACCAGCTTGTTCAATGGAAGGTTAGAGTAGGCGCATGCCTGCGCAGGTACGTAGGTCTCGTCATCCGCACCTTTGATGACCTCATCCCAGCACTCCTGTGTCCAGGCGGGCTCCTCCAGGATGTACCAGTCGTACTGGCCCATGAGAGAGGTGGGAGACCAGTAGTAGCCGAACACAGGCTCGCCCTTCAACTGGGCCGCCGCCAGGGCGGCCTTTAGAGCGCCTGCCGAGCCCGGGGCGATCGGGGCATAGTACTCGTCCAGGCCGTAGGCCCGCAATTTGGCCTTGTTGATCTTCTCGCAGTTCCAGCCAATGATGCAGTCGTAGAAGGCGCCCACGCCGGACTCCTCCGGATGAGTGAACAGCTTGGCTACCTCTGGGTCGGCCAGGTCTTCGACACTTTCGATGCCGAACTCGTCATGCACGTACTGAGGAATGATCCACATCTGGGGCCCACCCTCCAGCATGGGGCCCAGGTTCTCGATGTTACCGTTCGCTATGTTTTTGTCGTACCATTCTGGATTATTCTGCTCCCACCCTTCCATTAGGGCGTCTATGTCGCCCGACGCAAGGGTTGCCTGATAGGCCGGCGTGGTCATGGCCGTCACCTCGTATGGGTAGCCCCATACGCTTTCTATGATGAAACCGGCCACTTCGGACTCCATGGGCACGGTGCCGAAGGACCCTTCGCTTTGCCCGAATATGATGGTCTCCTTCTCGTCGCTACAGGCTGCAAGAAGCAGCGGCAGTACGATGAAGGCCACTACCATGTACAATTTTCTGCCGTATGTTAGTCGCTTCATATCTCACCTCGTACAGATTCCAAATCTTGCATTCAGCGCGTGACCGCCGCGCCGTCACGCTCTGATTATTTGTAGTTACCAATCACCCCCTGACTGAATTCAATTGCTGAGCATCCTAGCCCCGGAGAAGGCCCTCGCACGTCACGTGGCGCGTGTTCTCCTGGATTGGGCAAATCCCTGGCTTATTCGGTCGATCACTACGGCCAGGATCACGATACCGAGGCCACCCAGAAAGCCGCGGCCTATATCCAGCCCGGCGATCCCGTTGAAGACCTCGATCCCGAGCCCCGGAGCGGCTACCATGGAGGCGATCACAACCATGGCCAGTGCCATCATTATCGTCTGGTTCACGCCGGCCATGATGGAGGGCATCGCCATGGGCAACTCCACCTTCAGCAGCATCTGCATCGAGGTCGATCCAAAGGATTTAGCGGCCTCTACCACCTCGGGGTCCACCTGTCGAATTCCCAGATTGGTCAGGCGGATCATGGGTGGGATGGCGTACACCACCGTGGCGAACACAGCGGGCACCCTGCCCAGGCCCAGCAGCATGAGTACCGGGATGAGGTACACGAAGCTGGGCATGGTCTGCATAGTGTCCAGTATGGGGCGCAGTATGCCCTCGAAGCGGTCGTTCTTGGCGGCTAGTATCCCCACCGGTAGACCCACTCCGACGGAGATCAGCGTTGCCGTCAGGGTCAGTGAGAGGGTCATCATGGCCAAATCGTGGAGTCCGAGGAGCGCCATGACCAATAGCAATACAACCGAGAGCACGGAAATCCGTCTCCCAACCACCTTCCAGGCCAAAAGACCCGTAGCTGCGATGATTAACCACCACGGCAGCCAGAGGAGCAGATTCTCCAATGCCTTCAGGAGCAGAAGGACCGGAACCTTTATGGAATCGAAGAAGGCATCCCCGTTTATGATTACCCAGTCCGCTGCGGAGTTGATGGCCGCTGCAACGTCGGTTCCAACGGACCAGCTCTCAGGAAATTCGAACATTGCGCTACACTTCTTTCCCTAATTCGACGGGGTTAAAACAGATATCTATTGTAAATCCCAACGGAGCACTGTCCGTTCAATGTCTGCGTTGATCGCCCCATGGACTTCCAGGCCGATTTGCCGGGCACCCGGAAAGCCCTTTATCTCGTTCCACCTTTCCCAACCCCACCGGGTACACCTAACGCTTCGCCCGGCGTAGTATCTTCTGTGGCCATGCTGGACAGGAGCGCATCCTTTCGGATGACGCCCAGTAGGACATTTCCTTTGCCGACGACCGCTATCGCCGGTCGCTGAGATACCGCCAGAGCGATCAGCTCCTGCACCGGCGTATTCGGTCCCACAGCCTCCGGCTCGTCCAGCTCCGCCTCCCGAAACGACGTGACTCCAGCGTGCCTAAGCTGGGATGCTGCGTTCCTGCTGATGACCCCCTTCAATACCCTGCCCGAACCGACTATGAACCCGAAGTAGGCCTCTACCTCATCGAGGGCGCGCAGGGCGGCACCGGGACCCTGCCACTCGTAGAGCTCTACCAGCGGTTCGTGCATTATGCCCTCCGCCGTCAACACCTCGCTCCTGGACACGTCACGGACGAATTCGCCGACGTAATCATCGGCGGGCTTGGTAACGATCTCTTCGGGGGTGCCGACCTGGATAATGGCGCCGTCCTGCATTATGGCTATTCGGCTACCAAGCTTCAGCGCCTCGCTCAAGTCATGTGTTATGAAGACAATGGTTTTCTGTAGTTGTTGCTGAAGCACGACCAGTTCGTCCTGCATCTCGCGCCGGATCAGGGGGTCTAGCCCGCTGAAAGGTTCGTCCATGAGCAGGATTTCCGGGTCCACGGCAAGGGCGCGGGCGATTCCCACGCGCTGCTGCATACCCCCGGAAAGTTCGTGTGGATATGAGCCCTCCCACCCCTTCAGACCGACCCGTTCTATGGTGTCTCTAGCCCTATCGAGCCGCTCCTCTTTGGGGAGGCCTTGCACCTCCAGCCCAAAGACGACATTCCCCAGGACATTTCGATGGGGCAGCAGGCCGAAGTGCTGGAAAACCATGGCGGCTTTACGCCGTCGCATCTCAACCAGTTGCGCCTCGCCGTACTGAGTGATGTCTTCTCCGTCCATTATAATGCTTCCGGCCGTTGGCTCGATGAGGCGCAACAAGCAACGTACCACCGTCGACTTACCACTTCCTGACAGCCCCATGATCACGAATACCTCGCCGGGATATACCTCGAAATTGGCGCCCCTTATGGCTACGACGCATCCGGTCTTTTCCAGGATCTCGTTCTTGCTGGCGGTCTCGAAATCGGGTGACTGTACGACCATTCGTCCGTTCGGGCCAAACACCTTCCATAATCCCCGGATATCTAGCTGCGGTCGCTCGGTTGAGATAGTCACAAAAACTCCCGTGGAGATGACGTAACTGGGGCTTGTGTATGGTGTCGCTGGCTCTGCTGCCGGGTGGTCATCGCGAGCGCATTGAATGTCTTCAACAACATCTGCCCGAGCGACATCACGACCCAACTATATCCTGATCGAATCAGAGGGTCAAGCGGATTCCGACGTAATTGGCTACGATATCGATCGTGAAGGCTAAATATATGTCCTATGTTGTATATAGATAACGCTGTGATAACCTGTTTCGCCTGACGGTTTGCATTTGTGGTGGATTTTCACGAATATCCGGACTATCTTCAATCATAGTCACAAAGTAACGGTCGTCTGTAGATGTGCCGACTCATCCCCACAGCGAATGGACCCCGCTGTAGAGGCAGGTTTCAAACCTGCCCGTGCGTGTCGTGTACAACAACAAGGAGCCCCGATCGTAACATCAGGGCCCCTTGCGTGACGGGGGAGGAGTCTAGCTATTTCGTCTCTCTGTCTGGAAATGGACCGGCACAGAGACCGGGCCGTAGGCCGGGTACGCCGGGTATGCCGGGGCCGGCAGTGCCGCAGACTCGGGCTCCTCTTGAGGGCCACCCTCGCCTATGGCTACGTTGGGCAGCCACTCCAACCAGGCCGGGAAGTACCAGTTCCGATTGCCCAGCAGGCGCATCGTCGCCGGCACCAGCACCGAGCGCACGATGGTCGCGTCCACGGAGACCGCCACCGCCAGCCCGAAGCCGAACTGCTGCATCATCACCAGTTCACCCAGTGCGAAGCCGCCGAAGACAGCCACCATGATAAGGGCGGCGCCGGTTATCAATCGGCCGGTCGAGCGAAGTCCGAAGGCCACGGACTAGCTGTTGTCGCCGGTCTGTATGAACCGCTCACGGATCCGGCTCAGCAGGAACACGTGGTAGTCCATGGAGAGGCCGAACAGGATGGAGAACAGGAACAGCGGGAGCCAGGTGCCGACCACGTCTATCTGTTGGAAGCCCAGCAGGTCGGCCCCGATCCCCTTCTGGAACACCAGCAGAAGAACGACCTTACAGCCATATTGCGAAACGACAAGGCGGAGTTCCAGCGCATCCGCGAGGCCGAGCTTGAGAAGGATCGCCGGGCAGGAATGGATCTGTCAAATGCCAACCTAGCAGGATGCGATCTTGCGGGGCTGCCGTTGGCGGGTGTGACGCTCAGAAACGCATACCTTCGAGGCGCTGACTGTACGAATACAAACTTTAGCTTTGCCGATCTCTCTGGCACTGACCTTCGTGATGCCAAGCTTGAGGGAGTCAACTTCCACCAGACGATTCTCGAGCGTGCCAACCTAGAGCGTGCCACTCTGGGAGACATCGACAGAGCGGCTCGACTGTGCCTCCACTCCACCAGCTTCCGACGGGTGCGGTGGAGCCGCGAAGAGAAGAACTGGAGACGATGATAGGCATCCTCAATGAGGATGAGGGGTGGGAGATTCGCTATCAACTGTTTCCCAAAGGGGCACTCGAGACCACCCCTTGCGGCGAAGGGAAGCCCCAAAAGTGATCTATCTCACACCCCTTAGGGTACTCCCTCAAAGACAAAGAACGTGTCTGCTGGCAGGATGATCACAACACACGATTCTTTACCCCTCGCCCTAGGCTATACTGCCCCCAGAGGCATACCAATACTGTTAGGAGGTTGAGCCATGACTATAGAAGCCGGCAATGAAAGATACCCCGCCGTCTTGCAGGTAGAATATCCCGAACGCTGTTCGCGGCTCCTTGCGCTTCTT
>CAZEDC010000154.1:0-11714 GCA_964510985.1 uncultured Dehalococcoidia bacterium | reverse complement strand
TAAGCCGTGGACCGAAGTGGCCGCCGGCGTTGGCATCTCCCCAGCCGCCCGTCAGCGGGGACTTGCCCACCACCTGGAACCGGGAGCCCATGACGGCAGTGGTGCCGGTGAGGACTCCGTTCAACAATCCGAGCATGTTCTTTGGACCCAGGGGGTCCACACCGGCACGCATCCGTGAGTAGAGAATCCTAGCCCCCACGCCGTAGCAGCCTATGAAATCCCGGTACAAACTTTCGTCGGGGGTTTCGGACTGGATATCACCTGTGGAAAGGTCTACGAAGAGGAGTTTTCCCGCGTACCCGTTCGGCATGTCTACCTCCTTGCCGGTTGAACCAATACCGTTGAAACACGAGGCGGCGGCCGTGGGCTACCGTGACGATTGACCGCAACTCTTATTTGAAATCGCAATACGCCGGAGACATGCTTGTTGGTCCGCTGAGTGTAGTCTAGAAGTGTGCTTGGCCCCTGTCAACATGGCCTCCCGTCCGATGACGATATGCCAGAGGAGACATGCTTCGGCGGTACGAGCCGATCTTCTCTCCAGTCCACAGAGTGTATAAAGCGGCTACGGCCCGTGATACCATAGCCGCGCAAACCCAATTGGAGGAACAGTCGAACCCTTGCGTTCACCCGCCCCAAAAGAAAGGACATCGCGAAGGGTGTTCTATGGGTGGTGGATCGTCGCCGCCGGCTTCGCCCTCCAACTCCTTAACGGAGTCCTGCTCTTCAACAGTTTCGGCATCTACTTCGTTCTGCTGCGTGAGGAGTTCAAGTGGAGCAAGACCGTCATCTCCGGCGCGTTCTCCATGGCTCGCGCCGAAAGTGGAGTACTGGGCCCCCTGCAGGGCTGGCTTATCGACCGGTTTGGTCCGAGGTTGATTGTCACCATCGGACTCCTGCTGTTCGGCGTCGGATTCATGCTCCTCAGCCAGGTCAACTCCATTATTACCTTCTACCTCGTATTCCTCCTGATGTCCATCGGCTCCAGTCTGGGTGGGTTCATGGCCGTCTCCACATCGGTAGCCAACTGGTTCGCTCGAAAGAGGGCCACTGCCATGGGGTTCGCGATGACCGGGATGGGTGTGGGCGGGCTGCTGGTGCCTGTTCTAGCGTGGTTTCTCGATGCCTACGGGTGGAGGGCCGTTGCATTTTACTCGGGGGTGATAATAATCGTCATCGGCCTGCCGGTGGCCCAGTTGATGCGTCGCCGTCCCGAGGACCACGGCTACCTTCCAGATGGAGCCGTTCCGATAGGCAGATCGTCAGGTGCTACCTCGGCCGATAGGAGCACACGGTCCGTTATTACCGGGTATTCCGCCAGGGAGGCGATGCGTACCCGCGCGTTCTGGCTTTTGGCCATCGGCCACGCGTCGGCTCTCCTGGTGGTGGGCGCGGTTATGGTGCACCTGGTGCCGCACATCCACGATGAGGTCGGACTCTCGCTCCGGACTGCGGGGATGGTAGTAGCGGTGATGACCGCCATGGACATCACGGGGCGGCTGGTGGGGGGAATCCTTGGAGACAGAATCAACAAGCGGATTGGGGTCATGGCCTGCATGGCCGGTCACTCACTCGGCCTGCTGGCACTGGCCTTTGCCACCAATTTGCCGATGGTGCTCCTGTTCAGCGTGGTCCACGGACTGGCGTGGGGCGCTCGCGGGCCCATGCTGATGTCCATACGCGCGGACTACTTTGGACGGGCCTCCTATGGCACCATCATGGGATTCTCGTCCTTGATCATGATGATGGGGATGACCCTGGGACCCATTTTTGCCGGTGTCATGGCCGACCAGTTTGGGGACTATCGTATCGGGTTCATCGTCCTCGCTGGCCTGGCCGGCCTGGGCTCCATCGCCTTCATGTTTGCCCGAAAACCAGCGGAACCCGCTGCTGTTGGTACACTGGATTAGGCTCTGTCCGGCAATAGGCTGCCTTTCAACACAGGGCATGATCATCGTCCAGCCCGCGTCCTCTCGTTTCACCTGGTCCAAGAGGTCAGGCCGAAGGTGTGCCGAACTCCTCACGCAGCTCCTGAAATATCCTCTTCGTGGCGATCGTACCGAGCGCGAGAATGCTGCCCACGTTCATCATCCGGTAGCCTTCGCCGATCCATCGACGGCAGTCTTCGGGGTCCTGGAACGTGGTAGCCAGGGCTTTGCCGGTACCCTCTATCTTCCGGGCAACGTCCTGCATTATGTTCTCTACTTTAGCGTGATGGATCTGCCCGGATACCCCCACCGAGGCCGATAAGTCCAGCGGTCCCACCAGCAACACTTCTAAATGCTTGTTCTTCAAAGTCTCGTCGATCTTTTCGTAGGCTTCCATGCTCTCCATCTGGACGATGAGCATCGTCTCGTTGTTTGCGTTTTCGATGACGTCGCCGGGAGTGATGCCCATGGGGGCGGCGAACCATGGAGCGATACCTCGCTCGCCGATGGGAGGGTACTTGGCATACCTGACCGCGTCGGCCAGCTCCTCCGGGTTGTCCACCTGCGGCACCATCACCCCGACGGCGCCCGCGTCGTATGCCTTCTTGATGTCCCCCGGTGTGTTCCACGGCACGCGGATGACTCCAGCGACCCCGGCCTGGCGCGCCATGATGCAGAGCATTCCGATGGACTCGGTCCCCCAGGGGCTATGCTCCTGGTCGATCCACACCCAGTCGGGGCCCGTCTGGTAGATGGCGGCCGCAACGTGCGGCTCTCGCGTGAACATCTGAGTGCTAAGCAAAAGCTCGTTGTTTCCGATTCGCTGCCTTATGGTACTCGGATACATCGTGTTGTGGACTCCCTTCTGGAATTCGTCAGTCTGTGGCACTGGGACGATCTAAAGAGGAAGATTACCCTGCCCGGACTAAAAACGGGGGCACACGGTTTAGAAATCGGCGGCCAACAGTGTCGGTCCAATGCTACAGGTTGGCATTTAGAATGCCACGCACACCTATTTCATGGCTGCGATGATACCTTGTGGTACCCGGTATTGGCAATTTGGTTAGGGAGGGTCACCACATGATCGCATCGAAGTCAAGGTGGCTAGTGGGGAGTGCTCACAGAGAAGGCTCGTGACCAAATCGGCGTTTTTGCAGGCACACACCTACCTGATCTTGGCAAAAGAACGGGCTTATAAGGACGAGGAAAGGTAAATACCCCTGCCCGGACTCGAACCGGGGCACACGGTTTAGGAAACCGTTGCTCTATCCTCCTGAGCTACAGGGGCACGTATCAGCGGCGGAGCAACGAGCCGTGGTCATTCGGGTCTCGGCGGACCGCCCACCGCGTCTATTTTACAGCATCGGTGGGCAATGACCAGTCGGATGGGAATCCCCTGACTCGGCGTCGAGAATATCACGTGCATGGGACGAAGTCGTTCCGAACCTATGAGGAGGCCAGTCATAACCTTCCGGAGGAGGAGACCAGATTCATGAACTCGGCGCTCTTCAGGTCTCGCTCGGCCAGGAACCTCAGATAGTTACGCAGTAACCTTTCAACCTCTCTCATTACAACGACAGAGATTTGTAGTTGCGAAACTACCGCGTAGTCGGGGTTTCGAAGGAGAAATCGGAGCACCTTCATTGCGCCGACCGACAACGGTGTCATCGCCTCGGTGAACCCGATTCGGCAGTTGGGACATATTACCCCGCCTTTGGCATTGCTGAAATAGTGTATCCCCGGATCGAGTCCGGTCCTACACTCGATGCAGGCGAACAGTTCCGGACGATATCCTGAATCGTCCAAGAGATGTAATTCGAAGTAGCGCAACAACAATTCCGGTTGGTCGGTCTCCTCGAGTAAGCCCAGTGTGTTTAGCAGCAGCCGGTAGACGGCTTCGTTGGAAGAGTGCTCCACCGAGAAACGGTCCACGATCTCGGCTATATACAGGGCCTGTGACAGCCGTGGTAAGTCCTCTCGTATGCCCCTGAACACCTGGATGACCTGTGCCTCGCCGACGATGTCCAGGTTCCTGCCTTGTGACACCGATATGGAGACACAATTCAGTAGCTCCAGATGGCCCCCTACCCTGCTTCTGGCCCGGCGGACGCCTTTGGCCACGGCGCGCACTTTACCCCTGTCAGGTGTGAATAGTGTCAGGATGCGGTCCGCCTCGCCTAGAGGCATCTGCCTGAGGACCACAGCCTCGGTCTTGTATATGCGGGGCCTGGCCATGGCTAATAAAATCCAACCGGAATCAATGATTGGCTGGACAGCGACGAGGAGATGTTCGACGCATCGCTGACTCTGTCAGTGCGGTGGTTGATAAAATGTACCGCGCAGTAAATTGTGAAACTAAAACTCCTGGCGGCCCTCAATGGCCCTTCCCAGGGTTACCTCGTCAGCGTACTCGAGATCTCCCCCTACGGGCAGCCCTCTTGCCGGATGGGTCACTTTCACGCCCAGCGGAGATATGATCTTGTATATGTACATCGCGGTGGCCTCCCCCTCCAGGTTAGGGTTGGTGGCCAGGATTATCTCCTGTACGTTTCCGCGCTTAATCCGCCCCAGCAACGGTTGGATTTTCAGGTCATCGGGACCAATCCCGTTCATTGGCGAGATAACGCCGTGCAGCACGTGGTACAGGCCTTTATACGTCTTAGTGCGCTCCAGTGCCAGTGCGTCTAGCGCCTCCTCCACCACACAGATACTGGTCTGGTCCCGGCCCGGCTCGCTGCATACGGAGCAGGGGTCTGACTCGGTAATGTTGTAGCACTCGGAGCAGAGGACGATACGGTCTTTGACCGCCAGCACAGCCTCGGCCAGCGACCGGGCCTGTTCTTCGGGCATGCGAATCAGGTGGTAGGTGAGTCGCTGGGCCGTCTTCGGTCCGATTCCGGGCAGCCGGTGGAATTCTTCAACCAACCTGACGATGGGTGCGGCCGCATTAACACCGTCATTGTTCATGCGATAACGCCCCTAAGATTATTTCTGCTTTGATGTTCCTAATCAACCTACATGAGCCCCGGAATTTTCATGCCGCCGGTGAGTGAACTCATTCGGCTCGTCACCAGCTCGTTGGCCTTTTCCAGGCCTCCGTTGACGGCGGCCTGGACCAGGTCCTGAAGCATATCCACATCCTCCGGCGTCACCGCCTCCGGATCAATGGTCAGAGACTCGAGCCTCATCTTCCCGTTGATGACGGCCTTGACAGCGCCACCGCCCGCTGTTGCCTCCACGGTGGCCGTCTCGAGCTCCTCTTGCATCTGGACCATCCGTTGCTGGAGTTGTTGCGCCTGGCGCAGCATTTTCTTATTCATTATGACTCATCCTCCTTTTCATCCACGACCCTAGCCCCCATCGATTGGGCCGTGCGGACCAGATAACTCCGATTGGCCACACTCTGCCCGGTCGTGCTGTTGTTGTTATCGGCCAAAGACACCTGGATTTCGTAATCCCCGTCCATAACAGTGGTCAGGACCTCTTTGACCTCTTTTCGCGTCAACGGGTCTTCTAGCTCCTGTTGCACCCGCTCGACGTGGGACTGGTATGGGAATTTCAGGGTAATCAGACCGTCGCCCACTTGTCGCTCACTGCAGCTCCTGAGCAGGGCGCCAAGTTTAAAACGTCTGCCAGTGTGTCTCAGCGACCTGACCAGTTCGATCCACTGGCTTTCGAGCCTGTCGGCGGGCTCTGAGGGAATAGCAGACGCATCGTCGCCGCTGTTTTCTGGCTGCCTGGCAGGGACGGGCGCGGACACGACTGATGGACTTGCAGCAACTGGAGATGGCGTACTTACCGGCGTAGGTCCCTTGACGGGTGCGGCGGAAGCCCGCGGGGATCGTTCCGTAGTCGTCCTCCCGACGATGGGAGCCCGTTGCTGTATGGCGGCGGGCACGGCCGGTTCCGCGGCTGATTCCACCAGCGCCAGTTCCAGAGCCAGGGGTGAGGCGCTGTCCTGTCGCAGGTCAACTTTGGAAAAGGTCCTCAAAGAGATCACAAGTTGCTCGATCGAGGTGTCATCGGCCAGTGATTTCAGTCGGGTTACAGTCTCGGACGTGAAAGCCAGTGTCGAACCGGCGCCGGTCTTCAGCAGCAGTATCCCTCGGAGATACTCCATGACACCTCGATGAAGCTGGCGCAGGTCGTTCCCCTGGCCGGATACCTGGCCGATTACGGTTAGACCGCTCTTGACCTCTCGTTTGATGATATGCCGAACTAATCCCTCGGCCATCACGTCGTCTCCGAGCCCCAGCAGGTCACGGACGTTTTCATCGGTTATCGGCGACCCGTACGACACGACCACCTGCTCCAGCAGGTTCTCGGCGTCACGCAGGCTGCCGCTGGATGCCCTGGCTATCAGGCTTAAAGTCTCCGAGGTCGCTTCGATTTCCTCTTCGTCGCAAAGCTCGGTCAGCTTGTTCACCATCGCGTCCAGCGGGATCCTTCTGAAATCGAAGCGCTGACATCTGGACACGATAGTCAACGGGACCTTATGGGGTTCGGTCGTGGCCAGCACGAAGACAACGTGCTCCGGCGGCTCTTCCAGGGTCTTTAACAGGGCGTTGAATGCCTCGTTGGTCAACATATGGACTTCGTCGATGATGTAGAACTTGCGCCGGGCCTCGTTTGGCGCGAAGCGGACCCTTTCGCTCAGGGCGCGGATATCGTCGATGCCGCGATTGCTGGCACCGTCGATCTCGATGAGGTCGAGGGCACGGCCATCGTTGATGGATTGGCAGATACCGCACTCATTGTCCGGCTCGCCGTCCTGCGGCGACAGGCAGTTGGCGGCCTTGGCGAGGATTCTTGCGGTACTGGTCTTTCCTGTGCCCCGTGGGCCGCAGAAAAGGTAGGCATGCGCCACCCGCTCGAGGGCGACGGCCCGTCGCAGGGTCTGGGTTGTCGAATCCTGACCTACGACCTGGTCGAGCCGTCTGGGGCGCCACTTCCTGTAGAAGACTTCAGTCATCTTGCACTGCCCGGACCAGGATGTCGGCCTCCATCGCTTTCATCTCGGCCTCTTCTGTTGGCTTCATATGGTCGTAGCCTAACAGGTGCAGAATACCGTGGGCAAGCAGCGAGTCCAGTTCGTCCCGGACCGATCGGCCGGCATCTCTAGCCTGGCGCTCCGCCTGAGGAAAAGAGATTATCACCTCGCCCAAGCCTGTGCTCTCTCCCGGAGGCAGGACGAACTCACCGTCAAGGGAGCAAGGTTCTTGGGGGTTTTCCTCTCCGTAGTATGGTCCTTGATGGCGGAAAGAGAAGGAAAGAACGTCGGTATGTTCGTCCAAGCCTCGGTGTAGTTTATTAAGGCTCCGTACCGTCTGATCATCGGCGATTACGACACTCAGAAGCTCATCGGGGCTCGATGCCTCGACAGACAGCGCGCATCGGGCCATACGGTTCATCCATGGTGCGGAAACCATGTCAACAAACTCGCCGAAGACCTGGATAGTCACCTGTCCGTCATTATCCGGGCTCGCCGTCAATGCTCCCTCTCCCCATGAAATTGCTGCTATTATACGCCTCTCGGTGACCCCTTGTTGGCACATCCCGGACAATGTTGACACCCGGGCACGGTTGGCCTAACTTATCGATTGGGAGGAGATCCCCCCGTTGGAGTAATAGCCGGATAATCCGGTGTCTGATGAGGGGTCCTGATGAGTCAAGTTTTGATCGTTTCCAGGGTTCTTGGCACGGCTATTGGTCTCACAGTCCTTGTTGCGATAGCCTGCTCAGATGGGGAAGATGGTACGCTCATCGAACAGGACGAGGCCGCGATGACCATTCGGCTAACGAGTTCAACTTTCACGGAAGGATCGGATATTCCGGTAACATTCACCTGCGACGCCGAGGATGTATCCCCGCCGCTGAAATGGAGTGGGACGCCGGATGAGACCAAAAGCATCGCCCTGATAGTCGACGATCCCGACGCGCCGGGTGGAACTTGGGTTCACTGGGTGCTTTACCGTGTCCCGCCGGACGCCGGCGAGTTGCCTGGGAAGGCTCCATCCACCGAGGTAACATTGCTGGGGGCTAGGAACGGGAAAAATGACTTCGGCCGGCTGGGTTACGGTGGACCATGCCCACCGCGAGGAGACCCCCATCGTTATTTCTTCAAGCTGTCCGCGCTGGACATAGAGCTTGACCTGGAGAGTGGGGCCACCAGGAAAGAGTTGCTCAACACGATGGACGGCCACATCCTGGCAATCGGCCAGATTATGGGGAGATATCAGCGGGAGTAAGAGAGTGGGCGGAGGAGGATTCGCTGGACTATACGCCCGATGAACTCAGGTGATCCGATCCGATCGCCCTACTCGCCCTCGTCAGCACTACCCAAAGGGGACTGGAGGAACTGGAATAGTTCGCTATCGGCCGGCAAGACGACCGTGGTGTTCTGCGTTAGGAACAGCTTATACGCCTGAAGGCTGCGCTGGAACGAGTAGAATTCGGGTCCTTGTTCGAGGGAATCGGCGAAGATACTGATGGCCTCGGCCTCGCCCTCACCCCTCAGGATGTTGGCGTCCCTCTCCGCCTCGGCCCCGATGATCGTAGCCTGGCGGTCTACATCGGCCCTGATCTTTAGGGCCTCCTCTTCGCCTTCGGAGCGAAAGGCATTTGCGATACGAATTCGCTCGGCCCTCATCCTGTCGTAGATGCTGGTTGCGATCTCGTCCGGGAAGTCGGCCCTCTTTATCCTTATGTCCACGACTTCGAGGCCGAACTCTCCTAGCCTGGGGGTGGAGTCAATCGTCACCCTGTTCATGATGTCTTCGCGGTTGAGCCTAATAATCTCCGACTGATTATCACGCGCTATCTCTTCGCGAACGCCGGAAGCTATAATAGGAATGCTGGCCGTGACCGCTCCTTCGGCGGACCTAACCTTCTGGAAAAACAATAGCGGGTCGTCGACACGTGCGATCGCGTATATGTCGATGATCAGCCGTTTCTTATCAAGAGTCAACAGTGAGTCCGGCGGCGCGTCAAACAGGGTCCGGCGCTTGTCGAAGTAGGTCACACTTTCGACAAAGGGCGTCTTGACGTAAATCCCCGGCTTGCTGATGGACCGTCTGGGCTCGCCGAGCCGGGTGACTATCGCAGCCTGTGTTTCGTCAACTACGAAAAAGGCGGCGCTACCCGCATTGGCCTGCCCCAGGCCGATTACGACCACGATGATCAACAGTATTATCGCGACGATTCTCATGGAGTCCTGTCTTATTCCTGACTGCTTGTAGGCTGTGTCGGCAAGGCCGGTATTTGCTCGTTCGGACTGAGAGGCAGGAACTGGAGAAGATTGCCACCCGAGTCGGCGGCCACGATGAACTTGGTGATACCTGGCAGGATTTCCTCCATCGCCTCCAGATACAGCCTCTGACGCGTCACCTCCGGCGAATTGTTGAACTCTGTCAGGACCTGCTCGAAGCGGCTGGCTTCACCGGTGGCATTGGCTATACGCTCTGCCTTGAACGCTTCGGCGGCTTGGACGGTCTTGGCGGCTTCACCCCTCGCCTTCGGTAGGATGTCGGCCTCGTAGGCCTCGGCCAGGTTTATGGTTCTTTCCTTGTCTTCCTTGGCGCGGACCACGTCGTCGAACGCGTCCTGCACCTGTGTAGGCGCAAGCACGTTCTGTAGCTTCACTTCACGAATCCTGATCCCTGTCTCGTACAGGTCCAACAGTAGTTGGAGCAGTTCCTTTGTTTCGGCCTGGACGGCCTCTTTCTCTTCCGTCAGAACATCGTCGATGTCTCGCTGACCCACCACCTGCCTGAGCGCGCTCTCCGTTGCGCTTTTGAGAATGATTCCATCAGG
Organism: uncultured Dehalococcoidia bacterium; assembly: GCA_964510985.1. Lineage (GTDB taxonomy): Bacteria > Chloroflexota > Dehalococcoidia > Lucifugimonadales > CAZEDC01 > CAZEDC01. The sequence goes on along the minus strand of CAZEDC010000154.1, from coordinate 1,974 downwards.
GCCCTTCGACCGGAAGAGGTAGGCCACAATGGGTTCGAGAATCTCTCCGCCGGGGGTTGTCACAGACTGTTGGATGTCGTACTGAACCACGAGCTGGACGTCCACGATGTTCTCGTCGCCGGTTATCATCAAAGATTCGTCGAGGACGGGTGTGGCGCCCCTTAGGCCGACCTCCAGCCGCCGCACCTCCTGCACATTGACTATGGCTTTTGTCCCGATGGGCGCCGGCCAGAACCAGTGGAGACCGGGACCCTGCGTGGAGTTGAACTCGCCTAGCAGGCGCATGGCCGACTGCTCGCTGGGCTGGACCGTGTAGAAGCCGGTGGCCAACCAGACGATCGCTGCAAAGGTCAAAATCCCGAAGACGGCCCACGTAAACAGACCCCCGCCCCCGCCCAAGCGAAATCGCTTGGCGAAGGAGCGGAGCTTCTCCAGCAACTGGTCAAGGTTTACTTCCGGTTCGTCCTGACGATACATCCGTCTACATCACTCCCTTGGTTACTAGCGCGTCAACCATGGTATACCACTTCCCAGCCAAGGGCAATAGAAAACGAATTCGCACTGCGTCCCCTTCAGACGGACAAAGGATGGAGAGACGACCACCGAGTCCGGCATCATATACTGAAGTCCCGTGACCTGTAAACAACTAGATTCCAGACCTTCGTCGCCTCGGCTCGGTATAAACCGCCGTGTTTGCCAGACGGCAGTGTCCTTGAGTTTGACCCACTGGAGATTCTGCCTATATGGCCTGGTACACCCGATGGGATTCTATTTCAATCGCTCGAGATTGTCTAAGAACTCCTGGTAGCTGGAAATCCCGGCGACGCGGTCTACGAAGGTCCCGAGGTCGGGAACCAGGGCGCGAAACTCGTGAAGTTGATCGCCAATGGGACTGACAGACGCGGGGCTCTCAGCGTAAGTGCCGTTGAATGCGAAGAACGCCTGATTCAATTTGCGGATGAAGAAACCGTTCTCAACGAAAATATTCCTGCGCTGTTCCATATAGGCCTCCGCCTCTTCGATTCGACCCTCACCGAGCATCTCATCGACCCGAAGCCTTGTCAGACGCATCTCCTCATCGAAATCGAACCGGTCGACGCCCTCCTGATCGTCCTCCGTCGGCATTGATTCCTTTAGGGGGGCCGGTGGGGAAACCTCGATTGTTCCACCCAACATCAGGAACGCCCTGTCCCCTATCTCGCGCCCTACAAGACCGGCTATGGTCTCATTGAGGGTCTGCATCTCGGCGCTGTCAAACATGTTCTGCCCGAGCGGCCGGAAGAAAAAATAGTGGTGTAGCCACTCATGGGCCGATATCTGTAGCGTCCAGCGCAAAGATTGGCTGCCAGGAATAGATGCAGGATACGTGGCCACGCCACCGATGTTGATCACCAGCGCGGCCAGGTCTGACTCTACGAGAAGCTCCTCCTCGACTCGTTGCCTCTCTTCGACCTTCACGTCTGGTTTGATCAGCACGTCGTGTGTACGTTCGATTCGGTCTCTCGGGGAGGTTACCAGTAGCCTTGGAGGTTCTCCCAGTCGAACATCCACCGGGGGAAATATGAACTCTCCCAGGGTTGAAAGCCCATCGTCGGCCAGGACCGAGCTGATGGTGGCCTCTATAGTCTCCTCGACATCGTTGCGAAGTTCGTTGCGTATGGCCTTGAGCCGTTCCAACTGGCTCTCCAGGTCTGTGACTTCTACGGAGCCGCCGGAGCCGGCCTGTGCGATCGCCTGCGTCAATGCATGCTGGAGTGTGCGGGCCTCCTCGTTCATCTGGAAGTAACCGGTTACACGTTGGCGCTGCTCCTCTTTCGACAGTCTGTTCCAGGGCAGGGACCTGGTCAAGCGGTGAATCCATTTACTAAGAAAGTTTGCGGCCTCCCATTGCACCAGGTCGTAGGTGTAAGGTGAGGCCGTCTGCTGTGCCGGATTGAGGCGAAACTCGTCCCCACCGACGAACAGAAGGGTCAG
>CAZEDC010000153.1:0-3245 GCA_964510985.1 uncultured Dehalococcoidia bacterium | reverse complement strand
CCTCGCGCAGCTTGTTGATGACCTGCTCCGGCGTATGCCTCTTTCTTGGCATCTCTCCCCCTTTCTCCAGTCCAGGTCACTAACATTACACCTGGACCAGTTTTAGGGGGGCAGGTCACGGGGGCGTGTCGGTCTCTGCTTGGGCGCGCCGAATCTGAAAGCCGTGAAGACCCCGGCCCGGGGTGGCAGTTCACCAGAGGTGGCGCTACGTTCCACGCGAGGAGATACAGCGAAGGCAGGATGGACGTCTTCAACGCCTGTCCAGAGCCTGAGGGTACATCATCGTGGATCTGGGCAAGTTTCTGGTCCCGGAGCGTCCTGCACGAATCGAGCAATGGCGGCTGGAATTCCGTTGCCAACGACAGCACACCGGCGTTACGGAGCCGTTACGAAACCGGGCTGTTAGGGGTTCTTCATTCGAGCGAGGGCTTCCGCGACGTGGCCTTCACGGAGTTCTCCCACTCGGCGGTACTGGATGACTCCGTTACCGTCGATGAAAAAGGTCATGGGCAGGGCGGGTACGGCATACGCTCGGCGTATGTGTCCGCCGGTGTCAAGGACAACGGGGATCGTAAGATCGAGGTCATCGAGAAACTCACGGACGTCATCGACCGGCTCACCCATGTTGACGGCGATCAGGGTGACACGGTTGTCCACACCTTCCCATGCTACACGATCAAGAAGAGGCAGCTCCCGCCTGCAGGGAGCGCACCAGGTGGACCAGAAACTCAAGATAACGCCGTTTCCCAGGAGATCGTCTAGCCTCGCCGTGTCGCCTCCGACGAAGCGTGCATCGAAGGACGGCGCGCGCTGTCCCACCTCTGGAGCGACTTTCGACGCCACCGGCTCGCCGGAACAGGCAGCCGCCAACACCAGGAACATGCTGAAACCTATTATCATGGTAATCCTCAAGGTCGGTCGTGGCGGGATAGCCGGTCTCGTTGATCGGCCTCCGGCCGGATTGAATGACAGCATCGGAATACCAGCGATGAACTTGGCCTTACTGGTCACCCGTATCGGCTCCTCCTCAGGTGTAGTTTGAGCAAGAGGATAGCCCTTCACTTCTCTGCGACTGGTAACGAAGCCGTTCCCGTAAGGTCGTCGCACGCAGACCTGCCTCCACGCCTGTCCATGGAGTTCGTGGAGGAGATACCCTACCCTTTCGACGAAGCCGGCGACATCTGGCCCCGGCGGACGTAGGCAGGTGTCCGCTGACCACTCTCATCCGTGGCGGGACAGAGCCGTCGGCTTTTTGTGAACGCCCTGGGGCAGAGGAGTACACCTATGAAATACCGTCGCCTGGGAAAGTCTGGACTCGAGGTCTCGACAGTTGGACTCGGAACCAACAACTTCGGGACGCGAAGTGTCCACCCTTTTCACAAGGGTCCCGAGGTGGCCGCAGCGGTCGTAGACCGGGCCCTTGACCTGGGAATCAATCTCGTAGATACGGCGAACACCTACGGCGACGGCAAGTCCGAGGAGTACATCGGTCGTGCCCTCAAAGGAAAGCGTCACCAGGCCATCATCGCCACCAAGGTCTCCAATCCTCGGGGGGATGGCCCCAACCAGGCGGGCAACTCCCGCCAGCACATACTGACCGAGGTGGAGGGCAGCCTGCGCCGACTCGACACTGACTACATCGACCTGTACCAGCTCCACATGAGAGACGTCCGAACCCCCATGGAGGAGACGTTACGCGCGCTGGAAAACCTGGTCCGCGACGGGAAAGTCAGGTACCTGGGTTGCTCGAACTTCGCCGCGTGGCAGGTCTGCGAGGCCGTCTGGACTTCCCGAAGTCTCGGGCTGAGTCCGATGTGCAGTGTGCAGCCGCCGTACAACATGCTGAACAGGGAGGTCGAGACTGAACTGCTCCCGTTCTGCCGGACTTACGGGGTAGGCATCCTCCCCTACTATCCGGTGGCGCACGGTTTCCTGACGGGCAAGTACAGGAGGGGCCAGTCCCCGCCCAAAGGGTCTCGCCTGGCCTCCAACGACCTGAACATGCTGACCGACTCCAACTTCGATCTTCTGGACGAGCTGGAACGGTTCTCTCAGGAGCGCGGCCACTCGGTGCTGGAGCTGGCCTTCGCGTGGCTTCTGGGCCACCCCGAGGTCAGCTCGGTCATCGCCGGGGCCACGACGCCTGAACAGATAGAGGGCAACGCCGGGTCCTGCGAGTGGGACCTCGATGAAAAGGAGATGGCGAGCCTGGACGCCCTGCTGAGCCCATCATAGAAAGAGAGGCCGTGGCGGACCCTGGCCTGGGTCGGTGACAGGTCTCTTCAGATGTCCATTGAAACGAACCGTTTCGGGAGCTATTTCTGAGAAGAGGCGAATACAATACCAGCCTCCCACTGGCCGACGTTTTGGCAACCGGCGCAATTGGGGCGCCGTCAGACTCGGGAGATCAGATTTCTGACCTAGAAAACGCCTGCTGCCGCAACCTGGTCGAAAGGCGGAGACGGTGAAGGGCGTGCGGCTCCGACCTTCAGTACCGCCGGCGCTCCGTTACAGCGGGTTCCGTACATACTGGTTGGCCAATCTGGTTTCGGTCGGCGGCACGCAGATGTTCTGGTTCGCCCAACTCTGGACCGTCCACGAGATGACCGGGTCCGCGATCTATCTGGGATATCTGGGTCTGGCCCAGGCCGCACCGACCATCCTGCTGCTGATGGCGGGCGGCGTCCTGGCCGACCGGGTGGACCGCAAGCGAATCTTCACCTCCACGCAGCTCATCGGCGGGTCGCTGATCATTCTTCTGGGTCTGCTCACGGTCCTCGACCTGATAGAGGTCTGGCACGTCATTGCCATGGCGTTTCTGACCGGCATCGTCAACGCATTGGACTGGCCGACTCGCCAGTCACTGTTTCCCCAACTCGTGGACCGCAGCGTCATGACGAGTGCAGTGGCGCTGGACTCGTCGGTCTGGTGGGGAATGGGAATCGTGGCCCCGGCGCTTACGGGGTTCTTGATAGTCGCGGCCGGCACGTCCTCCACATATTTCCTGGCCGGCGCCGGGCTGCTGGTGATGGCTCTGGTCGTCGCTCGTCTCGACGTCCCCGCCGTCGAGCTGCGGGAACGACGCAGCGCTCTGCAGGATACAGCCGAGGGCCTCAGGTTCATAAAGGAACACTCCATCTTTGGATTCCTTCTGGGAATGATCTTCTTCAGCAGCTTCTTCGGGAGCGCCTACACCAGGCTGATGCCCGTGTTCGCCGTGGACATCCTCGAGGTCGGGGCCCAGG
>CAZEDC010000152.1:0-9734 GCA_964510985.1 uncultured Dehalococcoidia bacterium | reverse complement strand
TGGTCCCTGCCCTTGTAGGACTAACATAAAGAGTGGTACAAAGATGGGGGGCAGGTCACGGTCACACCGGACATGGTTAGCGGGGTGCTCTGACCCGAAGACCCAACGGACTTGACTCTGAGGCGAGCCAGCACAACGTTGCCATTGCCTGCGCCCTCGATGTGGACAACTGACTTGTCGTACGTGATCGTGGCGCTCCAAAACTTGACTTTGTCGTCGTCACTCTCAACGCCGGAGATGCTTGACGAAAAGTTGACCATAACGGTAGTTGAGAGGATCGATATGATGATCATGGTGATCAGGAGCTCGATTAGTGTGACCCCCTCTCGTCTGCTACCGTACGGCTGAAGGAAGAACTTGTAGGATGGTTGACTGGAGTTTTCACGAGTCGCATTCTGGCCCTCCCTTTCTTGAGGTGGACCCTGTCAGTTGGACAACTGGAGGGGCGGATTCACTGAGATTCCCCATATCGGCCGATTCCATGCCGGTCACGGGGTTCGAACAGGGTAATTGGAGCTTACTGCCAGTCTTTGAAGCTTGTCAATCTCTACTGATCCCACTTTGTCGAGACTATCGTGACAGTCTCCCTCCATCGCCGCTGTGGCCGCGCTATCCGATAAACCGGGAGAAAACGCCCCGACCGCGCCACAGCGCCTGGTCGGCCAACTCCTCCTCGATCCGGGCCTCCTCGTTGTACTTGCAGAGGCGACAGGACCGGGCCCATGCGCCATTTTTGATCTGGCCGGCATTGGTAGCCACGGCGATGTGGACGTAGGTAACGTCCTCGGAGTCGCCCGACCTACCGGACACGACGGGGAGGTAGCCGGCTTTCTGGCAGAGCCTGATGGCGTCGATGGTCTCGGTAATCGTGCCGATCTGGTTCATCTTGATAAGAGCGGCGTTGGCAATGCCCCGCTCTATCCCTTGTCCGATCCTGTCAACGTCTGTGGTGAACAGGTCGTCTCCAATGATCTGGACCCGGTCGCCCAGCCGTCTGGTCAGCAGCTCCCAGCCACGCCAGTCGTCCTCGGCCATACCGTCTTCGATGGACAGGATCGGATACCTCTCTGTCCACCCCTCCAGCAGGTCGGTGAACTCGGCGGAGCTCATGGTCCTGTTTTCGAGTTCGAACCTGTAACTCCCGTCGTGATAAAACTGGTTTGACGCAATGTCCAGGCCGATAGCCACGTCCTCCATGGGCCTGTAGCCGGACCGCTCGATGCCCTCCATCAGCACCTCAAGCCCCTCCTCGTTGCGGTCGAAGGTCGGCCAGAACCCGCCCTCGTCGGCTACGCTGACCGGTTTGCCTCGTGCCTGCATGGCGTCACGCGTGGACCATTGGACGTTGAAGAGCATCTCTACACACTCGGTGAAAGAACTGGCGCCTATAGGGATCACCGAAAAGTCCTGGACGTCGATGGTGCCTCCAGCGTGGGTCCCGCCGCCGATAACCTGCGTCTGCGGCATGGGCAGCTCCCTCCCCAGTTCTCCCCCCAGGGACCGGTAGAGCGGCAGGGCTGACTCGTTGGCGGCTGCCCATGCCGCTGCCGCAGATACCGCCAACAGGGCGTTGGCGCCCAGCCTACCCTTGTTCTCGGTACCGTCGAGTTCGATCAGCGTGCGGTCCAATTCGGCCTGGTCGGCGACACTGGCCCCGGCCAGCCTGGGTGCTATCACGGTGTGGATGTTGTCGATGGCCCTGTATACCGACCGCCCTCGGAATTTGGAGGGGTCGCCGTCCCGCAGTTCCAGGGCCTCGTGGGACCCGGTGGAAGCCCCCGAGGGGACGATGGCGCGACCGACGACCCCTGATTCAAGGATCACGTCCGCCTCCACCGTGGGATTGCCCCGGGAGTCGTAGACCTGCCGGGCCTTGATTTTTGAGATTATCACGTGATCGACCTCCCTCTGGCCATCTCGTCGGCCATGATCTCAGCGACCAGGCCGTACTGTCTGGGTCGCCCCTGTATAATCCGGGTCGCCGTTCTTCGCACGACGTTCCTGTCGCCCTCGTCGGTCAGGTACTCCACCGGCGACTTGCCGTCAACCCGCGCCAGCAGAAGAAGTCCCAGTTGGCGGCAGGTGTGCTCCTCGATCCAATCGGCCGGGAATTTCTCGGTCGCAAGGCCGTAGGTCCGTCCTACGTGGAGGAAGGCATCTAGCATCTTTTCCGAGGCCGACCCGACCTTGACCGCTTTCAGCAGAAAGTGGTTGAGCAGGAAACCGATGTCGAACGTAGGGTCGCCCAGGTGGGCCGCCTCGGCGTCCAGGAGCCAGACCTGCGCCGCCCCCGGTGAGATGAGGACGTTCTTGGGGCTGTAGTCGCCGTGCACCAGGACCTTCTTCACCGACAGCATCCGGTTTATCTCCGATCTGATCTCGGGGGCCAGGTCCGGATGGCGAAGCGCAATGGTCTCGAAATAGGGATCGACCCGGCAGTCCACGAACCGTTGCTGCTGGTCGAACCGTCGGATAACCTCGCCGCTCTCATATGTCGCGTCGTGAATCCGGACGAGGACCTGGGCCACCTGTCCGGCGATGTCCATGTCGACCTCGCCCCGGAGCAGCTTCGTTTTCCACTCCTCGCTACCTTCCGGGGCCAGTTCCATGGCAAAGACGAAGTTCTCCTCGTCCTCGAAGACCACTTCCGGGACATACATCGGGCCCAGGATTCGGCGCATCAGCTTGAGACAGTCCTTCTCCGCGTTGGACCGCTCCGGGTCTATATACCAGTCCTCCTTGACGCGAAGCTTGGCCAGCGCCTGCTTGAAAACGGCCGCCCTCCGGTCGGACACCACTTTGATAACGTCGTTGGACACGCCGCCGCCCAGTTGGGTGACGGTTGCGACCTCATCCGGCTCCAGGTAGCCCTTGTGCAAGAGGTACCGCCTGAAACCGTCCCCTCCGGCGCTGATGCGAAACGTGTTCACCGGCGTAAACACCTCTGTGGAATCGCTGCTTCAGGGATGGATGCTGACCGTGGAGAACGGCGTTGACCCGGGTGGGCGGGCGCCGACATCTTGCGGACACCGCCGGTCGCTGCCGGGCCCATTGTATCACGGAGATTTAGGGGGTTATGCGAAGGAATCCTAGTCCCGGCACGCGGGTGGCGTCGGACGCGGTATGGGCTGGATTAAAGAGTCTGGTTAGTGACCGCCGAATGCCTGTAGAGACCGCCAGGCGTCGAGAGGCCAGTAGCTCACCCATGCACGGCCGATGATGTTTTTCTCCGGCACCGACCCCCAGTCCCGCGAGTCGTTGCTAGACCTTCGATTGTCTCCCATCACGAAGTACTCCCCAGGAGGGACTACGAAGGGGTCCATGTTGGCCTCGTCCGGCTTCTTGATATACGGCTCGTCGACCGGCTCACCGTCGATGAAGACCTGACCGTCGCGCACCTCGACTGTGTCACCGGGAACCCCGATAACGCGCTTGATAAAGTCCCGGGACTCATCTCTTGGGAACTTGAAAACGACGATCTCTCCTCGCCGCGGCTGGTGGAAAGGGAACAGATTGTCGTCATCATCGACGTCGATGAACGGCAGCCACCTCTTCACGTCTGCGGGATTTAGGTGAAAGTAAACAGCCTTGTTGACCAGTAGGTACTGGCCGTCTTCGACTGTGGGCGTCATGCTAGGGCCTTCCACGCGGAAGTTCTGGACGCTGAACTGGAGCGTCATGAAGATCAGCAGTGCCAGGATGACGGTCTCGATTAGCTCTCTGATTAAAGCGCGCATGTTCCCCGGTTTCCGCCCTGGGTAGGGATTCAACGGCTCTGTGACTGCTCAACATTATAGTACAGCAGTGGCCCTGATGGCGTATCGTACAAACCGAGGGCGGGCCGGCCCGAATTTGGGGTATGATTGATGCGTGACGCCGGCACCAACGGTAATCGCTAAAATCTTTGACGCCGGACAGAGGTATTAAGATCCCCTAGGGGGTCGCACAGGCATGGAACTCGACGACACCGAACTCGTAATTCGAAGTCAACGAGGAGACCTGGGCGCGTTCAACACCATCGTCGAGCGCTACCAGTCCCGGGTCTTCAACCTCTCGGCTCGGATCCTGGGGAACCGTACCTCCGCCGAAGACGTTACCCAGGAGGCCTTCATCTCGGCCTACAAGGCCGTCGGCAAATTCCGTGGCGGCAACCTGAGGGCCTGGCTCCTCCGTATTGCCGCCAATGCCAGCAAGGACTTCCTGCGTTCGTCTCGCAGACGTCCCGAGGACTCCCTGGACGAGTCCCTCCTCAACCCCAATTTCCAGGTCGCCTCCGGCGAGGAGTCTCCGGACCAGTACGTGGTCAGAGGCGAACTGGGGGCCGAGATTCAACGCGCCATCCTGTCGTTATCCGAGGACCAGCGGACCGTCCTGGTGATGATCGACGTCCAGGGGTACAGCTACGAGGAGACGGCCGAGGCCACCGGCGCATCGCTGGGGACGGTCAAATCGCGGCTTAGCAGGGCGCGGACCCGGTGTCGTGAATACCTCGCACAACACAGGGAACTTTTACCGTCGCAATACCGTCATTTAGAGTGACGGGGGTGGGCATAGTGTTTGGGTTTTGGGAGAAAATTAAGCATCGCAGGCTGAGCGTGCTGCTGTCCTCCTATATCGACGGACAGGTCAGCGCGTCGGAGGCCGCACGTGTAGAAGGGCACCTCGCCCAGTGCGAGGGGTGCCGCATGGAACTCGAGTCTCTTCGGGCGACGGTCGCGTTATTGTCCGGACTCCCCGAGTTGGCGGTGCCACGCTCCTTCGGTCTAACTCAGGTGCCTGCACCGGCACCGTCGGAACTTCCGCGACGCCTTGCCCTGACAACACGGTTCGCGACCTCGGTGGCGGCACTGCTCTTTGTGGCGCTGGTACTGGGCGATGTCCTCGGTGTGGTCACGCAGGGTGGAGAAAGCGTAAGCGTACAGGATATTCCGGCCGGCGCGGGGGCGGTCGCAGAGATGGTACAGGAAGCACCATCTCTGGCGGAGAGCCCACCGGGGGCTCCGGCTCCCTTGGCCGCGCGCCTGCCCGAGGCCACACCCGCACCGGCCGCTCCCCAGGCCGCACCTGCGCAGGCTGCCGCACCGCCACCTGTTGCCGCCATGGCCGCACCGGCCGAAGCTTCGACCGAGGACACCGTCGCGGAAGAGGCTGCCGATACAACACCGCAGCCGCTCGAGCGAGCGATGGTCCAGGAATCGGAAGAGGAAAAGGTCGCCGCAGCGCCTGTCGAGGAGGCTGTCGCGGTCGAACCGGAGACAGTGACGCCAAAGGACGAAGCTGAGGTTGCACCATCCCCAGGTGCTGTGTCGCAGGAGACCGTAAGCGCAGCCGGGGCCGCTGAGACCACCGGGGACGACGATGGAATCAAGATGCCGGTATGGCAGCTAGAGGCCGCCGCCGGCGGACTCTTCGCGGTCCTGGCGATTTCCACCCTCTGGATGGCGATACGCCGCCGGCGTCAGTCTGGCCGATAGCCTGAACGTCCGGCGACTCAGTTTCCGGTACCGGATGAGCTAGAGTGGGCTCGCCCCTGATTTGCTACCGGACCGCTCCCCCAGAACGCACGTCACCGAACCCGCACGCCCGTCTGCCTAGACAGACCCGTGGGTCCGGCCGGATAGAGTAGGGAACATTTTCAAGCAATTCCACGTCTTTACTAGTGAGTGGGTAGAAAGCCCCTCGAAGCGGTTACATAAGCTATCAAATGTTTAGGAGGACGACAGAGATGATCAGGATCACCAGGATAAGAGGTGTGTTAGCGGCCACGGCGCTGGCGGCGTTGATGATATTCGCGGTCGCCTGTGGGAACGGAGAGGCCTCGGACGACTCCGAGGCAAACCCGACAGGCGTTTCTCCGGCCGAGTCGGCGGCCATTACCGATAGTGTCACCACCGCGGTGGGTACAGCGGTGGCGTCCATTAGCCAGGTGGCTTCAACCCAGGTGAGTTCATCGCCACAACCTGTGGTCGTGGCGCAAGGGGTTCCCGTGACCTCGCAGGGGGCCAGCTACGCCCCCGGGGTCGCCGGAGCACCCTACGTACAAGCAGTCAGCTCCCAGGCCGGTATCTCGGTAACCGGAGAGGGCATCATCAGCCTGGAGCCGGACCTTGCCCTGTTGAACATCGGCGTGGAATCCATGGGCGACACCGTCGAGGAGGCCCGAGGACAGGCCGCCCAGGCCATGGATACGGTCTTGGCCGCTCTGAAAGACCGCGGCGTAGAGGATAAGGACATCCAGACCAGGTTTTTCAACATCTGGCCCCGGTACGAGTGGATGGAGGTGATTGAAGACGGCCAGCGGTCTGGCAAGCAGGTGCTGGTGGGCTATACCGTCAGCAACTCGGCGTCCGTCAAGATTAGGGACCTGGACGCGGTAGGCGATATCATCGACGAGGTCGCGACGGCCGGCGGCGACCTTATCAGGATCAACGGCATCAGCTTCACCGTGGAGAACCCCAAGCCCTTCATGACGGCGCTCCGCGAGGCAGCCGTTAACGACGCCCTGGCCAAGGCCCAGCATTTCGCCGCGCTGACAGGGGTCTCTCTCGGCCGGCTGGTCTTCATAACCGAGTTCGGCGGCGGCAGCCCGGTGGTCAGGGATTTCGGCGATATGGAGCGGTTCGCCGTGGCGGCAGCGGCCCCCGCGCCGGGCACCTCCATCAGTGGTGGCGAGCTTGACCTGCGACTGTCTGTCCAGGCCGTGTTCGACATCCAGTAATCCGGTCCGGAAGCCACCCCTGAAAAACCGACGGGCGTCTCCCACAGCGAGGCGCCCGTTTTTCGTTCGGGAGGAACACCGGTGACTTGGCGGCCGACGATGTCAGCGTTGCGCCCAAAGTAAGCGGTTGCTACAATCTGCCTGAGCGGACCCTGCTCGTAGACGCAGCGGTCGACCGCTCGGAGGAGCCATGGTTCTAAGCGACCGCACTATCAGAGAAGAGCTTGCCAAAGGCCGGATCGTAATCGATCCCCTGGATGAGGGCTGCATCCAGCCGGCCAGCGTGGATGTCCACCTGGACAGGCGCCTGCTGGTCTTTCGGAACTCGCGGAGGGCCTTCATAGACGTACGGCAGGACATGAGCGACCTGACAGATATGGTTGAGATCGATCAGGTGGCCCCATTTATCCTGCACCCGGGCGAGTTCGTGCTGGCAAGCACCTCGGAGCACATCGAACTGCCCGACGACCTGGTGGCGAGGCTGGAGGGGAAAAGCTCCCTCGGTCGCATCGGCCTGTTGATACACTCCACGGCGGGCTACGTGGACCCCGGATGGAAGGGCCATCTGACCCTTGAACTGAGCAATGTCGCCAACTTCCCCGTCACGCTCTACTACGGTATGAAAATAGGCCAGCTTTCCTATTTGCGTCTGTCCAGCCCTGTAGAGAACCTGTATGGCTCCGCCGCCCTGGGTAGCAAATACCAGGGCCAGACCGATCCTACGGCCAGCCGCATCTACCGGGATTTTCGGGAAAAACGCGGGTAGTATAGCGCCATGACGTACATGCAGCGGGCCCTGGCGCTGGCCAAGAACGCGGTCGGCTCGTCGAGCCCAAACCCCGCCGTTGGGGCGGTGGTGGTACAGAAGGGCCGGGTGATCGGCGAGGGGTGGACCCAGCCTCCGGGCCGGGGTCACGCCGAAGCGATGGCACTGGAGCAGGCCGGCCCCGAAGCCAAAGGTGCGACACTTTACGTGACCCTGGAGCCCTGCGACCACTTCGGCAGGACTCCTCCGTGTGCGCCGGCGATCATCGAAGCGGGTATAGTCGAGGTCCACGCCGCCATGGTGGACCCCAACTCGCTGGTTGGCGGGAAAGGTCTCTCCCGTCTGAACGAGTCTGGAATAACAACGTATGTCGGCGAGCACGAGAAAGAGGCACGCCAGGTAACGGAAGCGTGGGTGAAATTCATTACCACGGGGACTCCGTTCGTCACCGCCAAATTCGCCATGAGCCTGGACGGGAAAATAGCGACCCGGACCGGCGATTCCCGGTGGGTCACCGGGGAGGAGGCCCGCGGCCGAGTCCAACAGATGCGGGTCGCCTCAGACGCCATAATGGTGGGCATCGGTACGGTGCTCGCCGACGACCCCAGGCTGACGGCCCGAAACGGTCAGGGTCAGCCCTCCGAGAGACAGCCGTTGCGAGTGGTGGTGGACAGCGGCGGCCGGACGCCATTGAAATCCGCACTGCTGGCCGAGCCGGGCCGGACGCTGATCGTCGTCTCCGGCGCCGATGAGACCACGTGCCGCGCCCTGGTCGAGGCGGGAGCGGAGGTCGAAAAGTTGCCGGCCGAGGACGGCTCCGTTGACCTGTCCGAACTACTGGCGGCCCTGGGCCGCCGGGACGTTACCAGCGTGCTGGTCGAGGGCGGTGGTACGCTGTTGGGGTCCCTGTTTGACCGGGGCCTGGTTGACAAGGTAGTGGCGTTCGTGGCCCCCGTCATAGTAGGTGGTCTGGCTGCCCCATCGCCGGTAGCGGGTGCCGGCGTCGAGCGTCTGGCGCAGGCCAGGCGCCTGGACCGGACCAGCATCGTCCAGTTGGGTCCCGATGTTGCCGTAGTCGGGTATTGCGAGGCGAAGAGCGATGTTCACAGGAATAGTTGAAGAGGTTGGGAGGGTTCGAACCTCCGCGCCCGGCCGCCTGGTTGTCGGCGCGTCCACTGTCATGAACGACCTGAAAGTCAGCGATAGTGTCTCCTTGAATGGGGTGTGTCTCACCGTGACCGCACGTGACGCCGAGGCCTTCTCGGTTGACGTGGTACCCGAGACGTTGCGCCGGTCCAACCTGGGGCTACTGCGGGAAGGCGACCCGGTGAACCTGGAGCGGCCCCTGGCGGCGGACGGCCGTTACGGTGGGCATATCGTCCAGGGGCATGTGGACGCCACGGTCACCGTGGAGTCTATTGAGGTCGAAGAGGAAGCTCTGCTGATGAAATTCCAGGCTCCGAAGTCTGTCATGCGCTACGTTGTCGAGAAGGGATTTATCGCTATAGACGGCACCAGCATGACGGTAGTAAACTGTGATATCCAGTCGTTCGTGGTTACCGTAATCCCTTACACCCGGGAGAACACGGTATTGGGTGAGCGAAAGGTCGGTGACCGTGTCAACCTGGAGGTTGATATAATAGCCAAGTACGTGGAGAGCCTGTTCACGGGGCCGCGATAACCCCTGCGGAACAGGTACGGTACCGCATCCTGACGGGGAACTAGCATGCCTCTGTCCTCGGTCGAAGACGCCATAGAAGATATCAAATCAGGCCGGATGGTCATCATCGTGGACGACGAGGACCGCGAGAACGAGGGTGACCTCGCGATGGCGGCTGAGATGGTAACCCCCGAAGCCATCAACTTGATGGCAACTCACGGACGTGGACTGATCTGCGTGCCTATGATGGGCCAGCGGCTGGAGATGCTCCAACTCCCGTTGATGGTCCAATCCAACACCGCCCGCCAGAGCACCGCCTTCACGGTGTCTGTTGACGCCCTGGAGGGTACGACGACGGGGATATCCGCTTACGACCGAGCGGAGACGGTCAAGGCGCTGTTGGACCCTGAAACCCGGCCCGAAGACCTGGCGCGGCCAGGACATGTTTTCCCGCTGCGATACACCGAGGGCGGCGTTCTGGTGAGGGCCGGCCAGACAGAGGCTTCCGTTGATCTGGCGCACCTGGCCGGACTGCAACCGGCGGCGGTTATCTGCGAGGTTATGGCCGAGAACGGCACCATGGCCCGAAT
>CAZEDC010000151.1:0-5619 GCA_964510985.1 uncultured Dehalococcoidia bacterium | reverse complement strand
ACGGTAGGTCTTCCTGACTAAGCTCCTTTCCACTGGTGCAATCGCCTCCCTGAACGAGGAACGCAAGGCGGCGGCCACGGTGAGCAACCTGATTGTCGTCCTGTGCGGAGACGGGGACCCTCAGCCCGTTGCCAATACCGGCTCTCTATACCAGTAGCCGGTCGTGGCTGAGAAGAAGGCTTTCCGTTCCGGTCGGACGCCTCTGTATTCGATGCTCTGCAGAGATGGGCAGCGGATGATCTCCGCAGTGCCAACGCCCAGATGGATTTCTTGCTCCGTATATCCCTGCAGGACGCCGGAAGGTTGCCATCGTCCGAAGGCCCGCATACACCGGTGGGTGAACAGGCGCGTTGACGCGCGCCGGTAACGTCGATACCCTCGAATAGCTCGGATATCCAGACTCTCTGGGAAGGAACACCGTTGACATGAGGACCATCGACGCGATAGCTCACATCTTGAAGCGGGAAGGCGTGGAATACTTGAGCACTTTCCCCTCGACACCGCTGATAGAGGCGGCGGCCAAGGTGGGAATACGTTCCATCGTGTGCCGGCAGGAACGGGTGGGCGTTGGGATCGCCGACGGCTACGCTCGGGTCACCAATGGCCGGCCACCCGGTGTCTTCGCAATGCAGTACGGGCCCGGAGCAGAGAACGCCTTTGCCGGAGTGGCTACCGCCTTCTCCGACGGAGTGCCCATGCTACTCCTGCCGATGGGCCAGCCCAGGGAGCGCGACGGTCGATTCCCCCACTTCAACTCAGTGCGCACCTATGCCTCGGTGACCAGATACGTCGAGCAGATACGCTCCGCCGAGGGTGTCGTGGAGACTATGCGACGTGCCTTCGCCAGGCTCAGGATGGGCCGTCCGGGGCCGGTCGTGGTCGAGATACCGACCGACGTGGCCGAGGAGGAGGTGGGGACGGCTGTCGTTGAAGCGTACAGGCAGGTACGGGCAGCCGTTTCAGAGGCCGATCCCACCGACGCGTCGCGTGCGGCCGAGGCCTTGCTTAAGTCCAGGAACCCCATCATACATGCCGGCCAGGGCGTCATGTACGCGGGCGCAAGCCGGGAGTTGGTGGAGCTCGCGGAGCTGGTTCAGATCCCCGTCATGACCACTCTGGCGGGAAAGAGCGCATTCCCAGAGAAACACGCATTGTCTCTGGGGAGCGGTGGGTCCGGCGTCATGAGCTGACCGGCTTACCACTGGCTGCAGAGAGCGGACCTGGTGTTTGGCATAGGGACCAGCTTCACGCGCCACGGCATGACGACGCCCATCCCCAACGAAAAGGTGATGATTCACGCGACCAACGATCCCATAGACGTCGGCAGCGACTACCACGTCGAGTACCCGATCATCGGCGATGCCAAACTGGTGCTGCGCCAGTTCATCGAGGCCTGCAGCGATCTGCTAAACGGTAAGTCTCGTCGAGGAAGCGACCCAGTGACCGAGGAGGTGGCCAGCATCAAACGGGACTGGCTGGAGGATTGGATGCCGGTACTCACGTCCGGCCAGGTGCCGATCACACCGTACCGAGTCCTCTGGGAATTCATGAAGATCGCGGACCCGGCGAAGACCGTTGTCACGCCCGACTCGGGGAGCACCCGCCGGCAGTTTGTCGCGTTCTACGAGTCAATGGGGCCGCGGACACACCTGGGTTGGGGCAAGTCCCACGGCCTTGGATCTGGGTTGGGGCTCATCATCGGCGCAAAGCTAGCCGCTCCCGACAAGTTTGCGGTGAACTTCATGGGGGACGGCGCCTTCGGCATGACTGGGCTGGACTTCGAGACCGCCGTTCGGTCCAAGATTCCGATACTGACTGTTGTGTTCAACAACTCGATGCTGGCGGGTGAGGACACGGGCAGTCCCACGGCCCACAGGCTGTACGGTACGGCAGACATGGGCGGCGACTACGCCACCATGGCCACCGCCATGGGCGGCTGGGCGGAACGCGTTGAAGACCCCGCAGGTATCGCCCCGGCGATCATCAGGGCCAAGCGTGCCACCGAACAGGGACAGGCGGCGCTGCTGGAGTTCATCACCGCAAAGGAGCCGCGGGTCTCCCACGCATAAGCGTTTTCGCAGGCAAGATGCGGCGTTGCTCTCTAGGGCAGATTCGCTTCTCTATTTCAGGATCCAGAGTGGAGAAGGTGGCCCGGGCTCGATGTGCAGCGTCTCAGCTCCCACCGTTCCTGACCACTCCCAAATAGCCCTGGCCGTAGACTCCGGCCACACCCCCTGACAGACCTATATAGTCTTCAGCGCCGGAATAGAAAGCTCCTCGGCGATGTCGTGGAACCATTGGATCACTTCCTTGTGCAACGGAATTCCGTTCGCACGCCGGTCCCGCTCCTCCTCGTATTCGGATAGGCCCGGGTACAGGACCGGTCCCTGGCCCGGCGCCGGCTTCGTGTTCTTCAGTAGTTGGAGCATGCGGTCCATGTCTCTCTTGAAGCGGTCCAGGTCGGTGAACGCCGCGATATCGTAGGCTGCGAAGTGGTGCTTGAACTGGCTTTCCCAGGGCTTTTCGTCGAGCATGCTGGGGACTGAGCCGGACAAGAGCGACCCCATTATCTCCACCATCATTGCGAACCCGTACCCTTTGTGCGAGCCCTGTTCCCTGGTCCCTCCGAGCGGCAACCCAAAGAACTCACCCATCTCCGGCACGGGGATTTCCTCCAGGATAGGCGTACCCTCACCGTCGGCAATCCATCCAGGCAGCAGGTCCGCACCTACCCTTCTGGCCAGGCCCAGCTTGTTCAACGCAACGGTAGAGGTTGCGACATCGAACAGTACAGGTGGTTCTTTTCCGGCCGGGGCTGCGAAGGATATGGGATTGGCGTCCAGCCTTCCCTCGGCCCCGAACGTGGGCAGAATCAGTGAGCCGCCAGCGGTCATGCACACGCCGACCATGTCTTGCTCTGCCGCCAGCATTGCGAAATGCCCAACGGCGCCCAGATGACCGCTGTTCAACATCACTACAACGCCTACGCCGACGTTCCGGGCCTTGGTTATTGCCATCTCCATCGCACGCCGGCCCTGTGCGATTCCAAGCCCGCCGTCACCGTCAAGAGTCGCGGCGACCGGCGTCTCGCGGAGGGTACGCAGAACGGGTCTGGGATTGAGGAGACCCTCGTTGTACTGCTTTATGTAGACGCGGACCATGTTCGAAACGCCATGGGTCTCTACGCCCCGCAGGTCGGTCATCACCAACACGTCGGCCGCTTCCTCGGCTTCCTCATGAGGTGCACCCATCTTCTCGAGAATGGCCGTGACTGTCGCTCGGAGTGATCCCTCCGGAACGCGCACCTGGTCGGCCTGCGGGACCTTGAAACGCTCAAGCATATATATTTTTCCTCTTGTGTTCCGTGCGTTCTATCTTTTCTATTTTCGCTGCCCCAGACCCACCTCGACAACCTGAAATCCTATAGCGCCAGTCCGATGATCTAGAGCACCCACTCTCAACGTGCAAGAAAAAACGTATCATATGCGGCGGCCTACCATGGTTCCTTCGTACATGGCCTCGGCGATGGTGCGAGGCTCCCGGCTATCTCCTACCACGTAGACCTCCTCGACCATGTCCTCGACACCGTCGGCCAGAGACCGCTGAGGCACCGCGCCGCGTGCGACGACCACCAGGTCGGCGGGAAGGAACCGCTCGTCGTCGTTCGGACCCACAAGAGCCAGTCCGTCCAGGCTGATCTCTTTGACGTCGTGCTCCCCAATAAACCTCACTCCAGCATTGTCCAGACGTTGAAGAAGGGCCTCCCGGTAGTTGGGGGGAGCGTCTGCCGCGACCTGTGGGACCGGCGAACGGGTTACGATGGTGACGGCATTACCCCGCATAGTCAGATACTCGGCCGTTTCGGTCCCGACCCTTTGTCCCCCAAGGACCACAACCTGCTTTCCCTCGACCACAGGTTCACCATCCAGAACGCTAAAGGCGGTGACGACATTGTCGCCGGCTATGCCAGGGATGTCGGGGATGAGTGGGACGGCTCCCGTGGCGACGACCAGGACATCGGGTTGCTCCTCCTCCACCTCGGTGGCGGTCACAACCGAACCCAGGTGCATCTTCACCGGGAGGTCCTGTAATTGGTGTGTCAGGTATTCCTCCAACCAGTTCAGCTTCTCTTTGAAAGGCGGTGCTTTCGCCAGGGCCAGTTGACCGCCACCCAGGACCGGCTTCGCTTCATGGAGGCTGACATCATGGCCGCGAAACGCCGCGACGCGCGCTGCCTCCATTCCAGCGGGACCGCTTCCCACAACCATCACCTTCTTGGGCGTGGCCGTTTGCTCCGGTCCTCGTAGCCATCCCTCTCTCCCCAACTGAGGATTGATGAGGCATCGGATGGGAACGCCCGAGGAAAGTCCCGAGTAGCACTCATTGCAGGAGATGCACTTGCGAATATCCTTGTCGAGGCCCTTAGCGGCTTTGGCCCCCCACCATGGGTCGGATAGCAGTTGCCGGCCCAGGGCCACGAAGTCGGCCTTGCCTTGATCGAGTATGCTCTCCGCCACCGCGGGCTCCCGTATCACGCCAACGGTGATAACCGGGATACTTACCGCCGCCTTGATAGTGTGGGCATAGTCAGCAAGGTAGCCTTGAGGGATAGACATCGGACTGGTCTCCGGCGGCAGCAGGGTGATCGGGGCCGTGCCACCGATAGAAACGTGGAGGGCGTCCACTCCTGCCGCCGCCCATTCCCTGGCGAACGCGACGGCCTCTTCGATGCCGTAACCCCCCTCGGAGCTGAGGCGATACAGTATCGGGTAGCCCGGTCCCACAGCCTGCCTGACACTCCTTATCACCTCCAGCGTAAAGCGCAGTCTGTTCTCTACACTGCCACCGTATTCATCGGTACGGTTGTTGGTGGCCGGTGACACAAACTGATGAAGAAGGTATCCATGAGCGCCGTGGACCTCCACGGCGTCATACCCTGCGCGCTTGGCTCTGTCCGCGGCCTCGCCGAAACGCTGCACCAGAGTTGTGATTTCTCCGCGAGTCAGCTCTTTCGAGACAGTATCGCCTGTCCCAATAACCGAGGGAGCCACAGTCCGGCCGCCGGTAAACCGTGGATTGGCGCGGTTGCCACTGTGTTGGAGTTGTATGGCGATCTTACCGTCGTGGCGATGCACCGCGTCGGTCAATTGCACATGGCTGGACAACAACTCGTCCCTGTCGATGCCAAGCTGGCAGCCAAACCCTTTTCCCAGCGGGTCCACGTAGCTGGCCTCCGCTATGATGAGTCCGACCCCTCCTCTGGCACGTTCCGCCAGGTAGTCCTGGTGAACTTGTGAGGCTGCTCCGGTATCAGTGGCGTACTGAGTAACGATAGGCGCCATCACAATGCGGTTCTTTAGTCTCATTGCCCCGATGGTTCCGGGTGAAAAGAGTTTTTCGTAATGAAGGTTGACCGGCATGGATAGCCTCCTTGACTGAGAGCTGCTGAGATGACTTCCGTCCCATCTTTGTACCACTCGTTATGTTAGTCCCACAAGGGCGGGGACCGTGTCGGTACCGATACCGGTCAAGCTTGGGCCGGAAAAAGGGGGAGAAATGACCTGCCCCCCGAAAACTGGTCCAGGTGTAATGTTAGTAACCTGGGCTGGAGAAAGGGGG
>CAZEDC010000150.1:0-4636 GCA_964510985.1 uncultured Dehalococcoidia bacterium | reverse complement strand
TCGGAAACAGGGATGACCAGAGGGGGTTTGGGGGTATCCCGCAAATACAACCAGAGGGCGGGTATGAGGGATCAAAAGTATGATGTCAACAAAGCCAGATAGTTTCTTAACAGCGTGAAAACACACATAGACCGGCCCGCTCGACGGAACGAATCCAGCGCTCCCCGGCGTTCGCCTCTGTTCATCGTGCCGCGGGAGCACGGGGCATGGGCAATGTGGATCGTGCCCGGCCTTATTGGCGCCGGGCTGGCGAAAACCGGCTACGCCCATTCCACTCTCCTCCTGGCTGCCATCTTTCTACTGTTCTGGGCCCGTGATCCCGTCTGGCTCTGGGCGCGATCCCGGACGCGACGATTCCCCACCCGAGCCTGGCCGTCTACGGTGGTTGCGGCGCTGGCCGGTATAGGCATTGCAGTCGGAGTAGCAACAGACGAAGGCCGGTGGGGCCTCTTCGGTTTCGGCGCACCGGTGGCAATCATCATGGCCGTGTACCTCCGGGCCCTGATAGCCGGACATGAGCGCGCCCTGGCCACGGAATTCCTTGGCATCGCCGGCTTAGGGTTGGCGGGGCCGGCGACGTACTATTCGGCCACCGGTTCCCTGGACGAGCAGGCTCTTCTCGCCTGGCTCCTACCCACCCTCTTTTTTGGCACCAGCGTGTTCGCGGTTAAGCTGCGGGTAGAAGGTTACTCTCGGGTGAAGTCCGGTTCGTCGCCTCGCCCGCTTATGGCGGTCCTTGCAGGCTACCAGGTAGCGGCTCTGTTGCTGGTCGGCGTCCTCGGTGTCCTGGATTTGGTGGCCCTTTCTGCCCTTGTTGCCTACGTTCCGGTCACTGTCCAGGGTGCCTGGACGGCAAGGAATCTAAAAACATCTCCCAGGATCAAGCGGCTTGGACTGCTCTGGGTCGCCCATTCGGTGCTCTTCACTGTCCTGGTGCTGACACTGGTCTAGCCCGGACGTAAAGAACACCGGAAGAACACGTTTCGATGCCCTCTCCGAGCACACGAAGCCCTTCGCCTGGCGTATAATTGTCCGCTTACCAGCCGTAACCCGACGATTATCATAGGAGGAGAAAATGCCCAGAGGAGACCAACCACTTGGAGACATAGCCAGCGTGGTCCTGTTCGAGAACGAGCGGGTCAAGATATGGAACCTCATGGTGGAGCCGGGCGAGGCCAGTGTCTGGCACATGCACGAGAGAGACTACGTAACCGTGGTCGTTGAGGGCGGGGGACTGACCGCCGAGTTCGACGACGGCACCGCCGGCGAGGGCTCGCCCCAGGTGGGGAGCTGGATGTATCACGGCGACCACAAGGTGCACCGGGTGGTAAACAACACCGGCTCACCGTATAAGAACGTCCTCATCGAACTCAAGGACTGACGGTTAGCCTGACGTGTGGTTATCGGTGGGCCTGGCCGACCTCGGCAGATCGCCGGTCGCCCCGGTGCCGGCTATGATACACTCCAACACCATCGGGGGGTCCGGGAGCGGAGATCTGGCGGCAGAGGCCGATGGTCCAACCGGGGAGCGTCGATGCCCCGGCATATAACGGTGGTGAATAGCAATGAAGATACTGGTGACCGGCGCCGGCGCCCTCGGCGGCTATTTCGGAGGCGTCCTGGCGAGGGCCGGCGAGGACGTCACATTTCTAGAGAGGAATCAGCACCTCGACGCCATCAACCGGGACGGGCTGAGAGTCGAGAGTGTGGCCGATGGGGAGTTCACCGTTCGCGCTCCTGCGATTGAACGCCCTGACGGAACATGGTCCGCCGACCTGGTGCTGTTTTGCGTGAAAAGCTATCACAATGAGAAAGCGATAGAGGCTATAAGTCCGGCGGTTGGCGACGGTACAACCATCCTAACGCTCCAGAACGGCGTCGGTGGTGGCGACCAGCTTGCCGCCGCATTTGGCCGTGACAAGGTTTTGCTTGGAGTAGCCTACTACGAGGGCCAGAGAAAGGCTCCGGGCGTCGTCGCGGAGCTGGGTGGCGAGCGCCGCATCGTCTTCGGAGAGGAGGGCGGCGCTGAGTCACCAAGAGCCGTCGCCATTCGCGACGTCCTACAGCGGGCGGGTCTGGACGTGGAACTCACCTCCGACGTCCTTCAAGCTCTCTGGAACAAGCTCGTCATGATCTGTGCATTGGCCGGAATGACCTGCATCACACGGTCATCCTTTGCAGAGGTTAATGACACGCCGGCGACCCTCGACCTTACCTGGCGTGTAGTTCGGGAGGCGGCCGCGGTCGGCAGAGCCAGGGGCGTCAATCTCGCCGCCGACGTCGTCGAATCAACAATGGACTACTTCCAGAGGTTTAAAAAAGAGCTGGTCTCCTCCATGCACTCCGACCTGGAGGCCGGGAGGCCCCTGGAGCTGGGAGTCATAAACGGGGCCATCTCCAGGTTCGGCAAGGAGGTCGGCGTGGCGACCCCCGCCAACGACTTTATCACGGCCTGTTTGACGGTGGCCGATCGACGGGCCAGGTCAGCCGCCGTCTGAGCCACCGGAATCGAGGGAGATAGGATGCCCTACTTCTACGATACCGCCGACATGGCCGGAAGGGAACTCGCCCCCGGCGTCAACATGCGCTCCATGTGGGGCGACAGAATCATGATGAATTTGTTCGAGATAGCCCCTGGAGCGGTCGTACCGGCCCTCTCACATCCCAACGAGCAGACAGGCATCGTGATGGATGGAGAGTGCGAGTTCGCCATCGGCGGTGAGACCCGGACATTGCGATCGGGTGACGCCTACGTCATTCCGGGGGGTGTGGAGCACGGCGTGGTGGGTTCGGACGCCCCGGCGCTGGTGCTCGACATCTTCAGCCCGCCCAGGGAAAATTACAAGTCATAACGAAAAAAAGAGAAAGGCCCTGGACCAACCAGGGCCTTTCCCTCGATTTCACCTAACCACATCCCACCGCTGAGTTTTACTTTCCCATCGACTCAGGACGGCTTGCTCGCCGCCGCCCCTCTAGCTTAGGTCCCGAACCGTACATCGGCGTTGGGGTCGCTGTAGGTGACCCCCTTGGTGGCCCAGAAAATCTCGGCGATCGTGTCCACGCACCCTACCAACTGTTTGGCCGCTTCCAGGTCCACCGACTGCTTGATTTTGCCCGCCAGCTTGTTAGCATTCCAGAACGTGGTGTGGAGGTCCGGGTACTTCTCCAGGTGGTCCGGGCGGAAATAGTCATGCCACAGGATATCCAATTCCTTCTTCACAAGCCGGGCATGCTCCTCCTTCGCGACGATGTACCTGTTCGCCGTGTTGAAAGAGGTCCGTCGCTCATCGGCGCTGGAACTCGGGCTCGGCGGCTCCATCGCCTCGAGCCGCATCACCATCTTGAGAACTGTTTGCGCTCCGATCTTCGCCGAGATTGGGTCGAAGATACCGCAGGGGATGTCGCAGTGGGCCTCGGCCTCGTAGACGGGCCAAAGACTCCGTAAAACTGACGCCAGCTTCATAAAAAACACCGTTCCTTTCCAATCAATCAGGTTTTACCAAAAAAGGGGACGTAAAAATAATACGTCACTGGCAGCTCTCACGCAAGTTTGTTCAAGTCGTCACGTAGCATAAATATGGTATGGGTCGTAATGTTGAACCGGTGAGTAGATACTCTACATGCATAACTCTGAGGCATTTAGTCACGGGCCTGATTTTTCACAGGCTGTGCCGGAAGAAAAGAATTCCAGCGCGGCTTTGTTGAAAGCCGCCGGCTCGCTTCTGTGCGGGGAATGTCCTGAACGGCCAAACAGCCTCAGCCGGGAGTTTGGGATAGCCTCGGTGGCGCGCCGGCCGCACTTTGGCGAGAAGTACAGGTCCCGACGTCCCCAAAGGATGAGCGCGGGGGCGTTCACCCGCTGAAACCCGGCCAGGTCGTTTTCCTGGAGTTCGATGTCCAGCGAAGGGTAGGGGAGTGGCCTTCGGATAGCTTTGAACAGCGCCCAGGCCGCCGTGCTCAGCACGAAGCCGGGAAGGGACAGCCTGCCGAAGCCCAGAGGCGCCACCAGCAGCATCTTGGACACCCGTCCCGGGGCTTCTCGCGCCAGTTCGAGACAGGCCCTACCACCCAGTGAGTGGCCCACCATGAAAGCGCTTTCGATTCCAACGGCATCCATGAAACCGCTGAGGAATTCCGAGAAGTCCCGCATGGTGTAGTTGATATCGAGCCGGGAGCTTTCCCCGAAACCGATGAGGTCCGGCGCAAAGACCCGGTGAGAGGCCGCCAGGGCGGGAATGGTCTTGGTCCAGTCCGTGCGGTCGCTGGCGCCGCCGTGTACGAGGACCACCGGCGTTCCACGGCTTCCCGCGGACGTGTAGGCGACCATCGCTCCATTGACGTGAACGATGTCGTTAAGCAACGCGGCCTGGTTCCTGTCGGCCAACTCAATGCCCCGGTACTACTGGGGAGGTGCACCCCGCAGGATTCGGCATCAACCGTATCTTCCGGTGGTCCGGGTGTCAATTCCAAGGGCTGTTCGCCGTGGACCGGCCACCTCACTCTGACCGATCCCTTCCACGACTTTCGTGGCGGACACTGCACAGGATGGCTTCTCTCAAGGACTAAGATACGGATGTTGACGGAATAGGGCGGCGGTGCTAGCCTTCAGCTAATCACGTGCGCACCATGCGCCTGA
>CAZEDC010000149.1:0-6394 GCA_964510985.1 uncultured Dehalococcoidia bacterium | reverse complement strand
GACCGCCCAGGTGGTACATTATCTCTCCGCCGTTTACACCTCTCCTTCGTTTCGAGGTCCTCGACGCCCTCGCATTGAATCTCGGCCCCCGGTTCGATGCCATTTTCTCCAACGCCGCCCTCCACTGGATCACCAAGCCGGAGATAGCCGTTTCCAAGATCTTCGGTGTTCTCAGGCCCGGAGGACGGTTCGTGGCGGAGTTCGGTGGAAAAGGCAACATCAGAACGATTATTGCCGCCATTCATCGCGCTCGCGAGCAGGTAGGGACCCCCGTGACTGGTGATGATCCATGGTACTTCCCAGGTGTTGATGAGTACTCCTCGCTCCTAGAGCATGAGGGGTTCATTGTCGAGTCGGCTCATCTTTTCAATCGTCCTACTCCGATCGGACACGAAGAAGAGGGGCTAAGCGGCTGGCTCGAGGTATTCACTGCACCCCTACTGAAGGGCCTGACCGAATCAGAGTGCAACAGGGCGTTCAGCATCGTGGAAGAAGAACTGCGGCCCACAATATACAGGGACGGGACGTGGGTAGCAAACTACGTGCGGCTGCGTGTTATGGCGCTGAAGCCATGACCCGGGAACTACCGCGGTCGCCCTCAAGTCCGACGGCACCCTGGTAGAACGGATACGTGGAGAGCTTCAACGGAAAGCTCAGGGACGAGCTATTGGACCGGGAGATCTTCTATACATTACAGGAGGTGCAGATAAAAGCGGTGCCCGCTATGGTAAGGCATGCCTCAAAACGCCGCCGCCATCCAAAATATACACGTAAGCCCATTATTGACAGCCGGAGAGAAGCGTGGTATAAGTAGGCGGCCTTCGGCACGGGAGGTCAGAGCGCGACTGAGGATTTTGTGGATTCAGATCTGACCTCACGGTATGAGGTTTTGAAGGTGCCCCCGCCGGATTTGGACGACCTTTGGTCCCTCCGGAAAGACAGTTCGAAGCCTTCTGAGTTGCCGGGGCGCATCTTATCTGCTGCATCGCTTTTCTCCCAAGAACAGGTTGGCGATGCAGTTTGCGGTTTCAGGCCGGAGGGGATTCCAGCGTGTCTTTGACGTTACGGATTAGCGTCACCTAGATCAAGGAGATTTGTCAAATGAACAGGGCTTTTGGATTCAAGTGGGCCGTAGTCATGGCAGGGGCGATGCTTCTGGTCCTCGCTGCGGCTTGCACCAAAGAGGTCGTTAAAGAGGTACCGGTAGAGAGGATTGTGACCCAGGATGTGATAAAGGAAGTGGTCGTGGAGGTGGAGAAGGTCGTGGAGGTTGAGAAGGAGGTTGTTAAAGAGGTCATCAAAGAGGTACCTGTTGAGGTGGTGAAAGAGGTGGAGGTGGTCAAGGAGGTACCTAAGGTCGTGACGGAAGAGAAGGTGGTGGTGAAGGAGGTGGTGAAGGAGGTGGAGAAGATCGTAGAGGTCATAAGGGACGTTGGCTGGGAGCCGCGGGCTATGGAGCCCAACCCCAAGTACGGCGGCATCATCAGGATGTCGGCGCCCCACAGGATATCACACTTCGACTTGCACCAGGGAACCCCCGCCTACATCGGCAATACCTCCATGTACAACAACCTTGTCTATTACAACCAGGCGGACGGGCTAAAGACCATCGGGCCCGATCTGGCCTCGTCGTGGGACGTTTCATCTAACGGCTTGGAGTACACCTTCAAGCTGAGAGAGGGTGTGAAGTGGCACGACGGCGTGGACTTCAGCGCCGACGACGTGACGGCCACCTTCAACCGGATCCAGAATCCCCCCGCAGGTGTAGCCATAGTCAGCGGCCTGATGGACTCGGTAAGCAAGGTGGAGGCGTTGGACTCTCTGACGGTGCGTTTCACCCTGAAGAACGCCACGCCATGGTTCATCGAAATGATGGCCTCGGACAACTACTTCGATCCGGCGGTCATCTACCCCAAGCATTACATGGAGGCCAACAACTACGACCTGCGTGCTGAGAACGCCCCGGGCACCGGCGCGTTCAAGCTCGTGAAGATCGCTCAGGATGAATACTGGAATCTGGAGGCCAATCCCGACTACTTTGTTTCACATCTCCCCTACGCGGACGGCGCCAAGCTCGTAAACGTCCTCCCGTTTTGCGACAGGGGCACGGCGGTGCTCACGGGCCAGACCGACTTCACCTGGAATACCTGTGGAGACGTCGTCAATGTCGCGTTGGCGGACCCGCAGTTCGACGCCAAGTACGCGACCGGTGATATTTTCTTCATGACCCGATCCTTTAACAGCGCGAAAGCGCCCTTCGACGATGCAAGGGTGAGAAGAGCCGTTCACCTCGCCTTCGACCGAGATGTGTGGTCCGCCATCTATATGGCCGCCGACGGCAAGACGTACCCTCGGACGTCGTGGGTGCCGTATTACGACACGGCAAACGCTCTGTCCCATTCGCAGGTGATGGCCACCCCCGGCTGGCGCTCGGACAAGACCGAGGACATCGCCACAGCCAGGAAGCTCATGGCCGAGGCAGGCTACGGGGACGGTGTTGAAGTCGAATACGTCGATGGCAAGGATTCCTCTGCAGGCCCCTGGTTCGCAGCGCTGCAGTCCATGTTGAAGGACAATCTCAACATGACCCTCAATATCAGGGAGGTAGACACTAAAGAGCTCGGCGAGATCTGCGTCTCCGGTGACTATGAACTTGGCCCCGCTGGGTGTGGCATCACTGGGGTACCCACAATAGACATCACGCCGGAATGGACACATAGATTTACGTGTGACGGGACAGGCAACCATACTAACTACTGCAATAGGGAGTTCGACGCCGTGGTGGCGAAGCTGAACGTAGAGTTGGACCCGGCCAAGAGATACTCGTTGTTCCGGGATGCCGAGGCTATCCTGGACGCCGATCCGCCGGTGATATTGATCGGTGGCGACCAGGTCGATCCCGTGTGGAATAGAGACTTCAAGGGGCTGAACCTACAGGCTCGTGCTTGGGGCCAGTGGGGACGCTTTGAGACCGGCTGGTTGGACAAGTAACTCGGGGCGGTCGCCCTCCCGATTCGGGAGGTATGGGCGAGACCGGGTTGAATGGACTAGTGAAACAGTGGCCCCGGAATAAGCTCCGGGGCCACTGTTTGTATCGGGCCACAATTGCGCAACTCCGCTCTGGTAGTACCCCACTCTGCGAGGCAGGCTTCCGGGGACATCCTTCCTGGCGCCTGAGAGCAGCAGCACCGTGAATCGGGGCTACCTTGGCTGATTGTGCCCGGCCACAACCCCGCTCACCCTGAGTTTGTCGGGGGGTGTTTTTCACATCGACGAACTCATAACTCGGGACACTAGACACTCAAGTACAATTGGGTGTCCCTCAAACATAAGAACAAAAGAGGTGATTGGGCTTGCAGAAATACATCGCCCGTAGGCTGATGCTTACTATACCCACCCTCTTTGGGATCACGGTGGTGATCTTCCTGATCATGCGTGTGTTGCCCGGCGACCCTCTGAGGACCACGGGCGGCGATAAAAGGATTGTCATTCTCGACGATGAGCAGCTGGCGAGCGCTCGCTTGAAACTGGGGTTGGACAGGCCCCTTTACATACAGTACCTGAGCTGGATGGCCGACGTCTTCAGGGGAGACCTGGGCTTTTCCTTCTTCCGCTCGAACGAGCCCATCCGCGAGGTGCTCCAGAGACGAGCCCCCATCTCCGCTCAAATTGCGTTATTCGGAGTCATCTTCTCCTGGATGATCGGCGTGCCGGTGGGTGTCATCGCGGCCATGCGGCGTAACTCCGCTATTGACTACGTCTCTCGCGTTTGGGTCACACTTGGCATGTCCGTTCCCAACTTCTGGCTCGCACTGACCCTGATAATCATCACGGTGATATTCTTCCAGTGGAAGCCCCCCATCATGTCAGTGCAATTGTGGGAGGATCCCTGGAGAAGCCTGCAGCAGACCGTGCCCCCCGCCGTGATCTTCTCCCTTGGGGGCGGGGCGCTTATAGCCAGGATGAGCCGATCCACGCTTCTGGAGGTGCTGAACGAGGACTACATACGCACCGCTCGGGCCAAGGGTCTGGTCCAGCGTACTGTGCTGTGGCGGCATGCGCTGAGGAATGCGGTGCTACCTGTTGTCACCATGACAGGATTAATGCTGGCGGGTATCTTGTCGGGCATGGTAGCGGTGGAGAGGGCACTTGGTATACCGGGAATTGGATTCACCCTGATCAACGCAATGGACCGGGGGGACTGGATGATGATTCAGAACCTGGTTCTGTTCTTCGGTGTGATCTACGTTTTCCTCAACCTGGCAGTGGACCTAACCTACGCGTGGATAGACCCACGCATCCGCTACCGGTAGGTACATGAGATTATTCTTGAGAGGTGAGTTTGTGGTGCCGGTCGGCCGGTATGTTGTCGCCGCAGTGTCGACCGCCGGCAAAGTGGCCTCGGGATCGTTCATGCGGTTCTACAGGTCCTCGCCCCTGGGCGCCCTCGCCCTCGTCCTCCTCGTTGTCATAGGCTTGACCGCTCTTTTCGCCGGCTTTATCTCACCTTACGATCCCCTGGATACGGACTTCACCCTCCTCAAGGACCCCCCATCTGCCAGCCACCTTTTGGGCACTGACCTCATTGGGAGAGACGTCTTGAGTAGAATCGTCTTTGGAACTCGGATCACCCTCCTGGTGGCCTTTGTCTCGGTAGGCATGGGGGTCGGCGTGGGCTTTTTCTGGGGGGTTTCCAGCGGATACATCGGTGGAAGGTACGACCTTCTGGGCCAGCGCGTGCTCGACGTGCTCCTATCCTTCCCAACCATCATCCTGGCGCTGCTGCTGATGGTGCCTTTAGGGCGAGGTATAGGGACGGTCGTAATCGCCATCGCGGTCGTCACCGTTCCCGGAGCGGCCAGGCTAGTCAGGTCAGCTGCGCTGTCGGTCAAAGAAGAGGTCTATGTAGAAGGGGCCCGAGCGGTCGGCGCTTCTCCCTTGCGTATCATCCTCCGGCACGTGGCGCCCCAGTGTTTCGCGCCCATGATGGTGATCGCTACCATAGATCTCGGATCGGCCATCTTCGCCGAGGCGACCCTGAGCTTCCTGGGGATGGGAATACAGCCGCCTACCTCTTCCTGGGGCCGTAGTTTAGGCGCCTCCCTTCAGGGTAACTTCACGCCATCGTGGTGGCTGGTGGTTTTCCCAGGACTCGCCATCACCATAACGGTCCTGTGCTTCAACCTTGTTGGTGACGGCCTGAGGGACCATCTTGACCCCAGGCTCAGGGGAAGACTGAACTAGAAATGAGACTCGAGGCGCCCCTGGAAGCCCCCCTTGTGGACGAGCTCTTCGAGTTCTGGGAGGCGATTTTCGGAGGGCCCATCGACGTGACCCCTGAGGCCCTGTCGGGGCACGAGTCCGCACAGACCCGCATGACGGTCTATCTCAGACGGCTGAGCGGCAAGCTGGCCGGCGCGTGCCTGCTTGCCGACTCCGGGGGCTTACCGAGCCTGGGCGGGTTTGGCGAAGTGGCCATCGGCCCTGACGTCCGGCGCCGCGGCATCGCGACCGGGCTCTGCCGCCACGCGGTCGATGATTTCCGCGAGCGGGGAGGTCAGGGGCTTTTCCTGGGTACAGACAACCCCGATGCCGCCAGAATCTACTACCGGCTCGGGTGGCGCAAGCTGGCGGGCGCGAATGTGATGGCCAACATATCGAATGGCCGCTCGCCGGAAGAGTTCCTTGTCGACCACTTCCGCGACCTGGGGCCGGCCACGGTTAAGGCCGCCACGCCCGCCGACCGGGTTCCGATGATCCCCCTCCTCGTCTCGCCCCACGACTGGCAGGTACTGGACTCCAACGCAGCCATGCTGTCCACCCGCTACTCTGTGCAGAGCTCCTGCCTCGGCCTTTACCGGAGGTACTCGGCCGTGGCCGAGGATGGACGGGGAGCGTGGTTCAGCGCCGTCACCGAAGGCGGGTACGTGGTCGGGCTGTCGACGGCTCGACTGGATGGAGGCGGAGGGTGCCGGGTGGATGGATTCACTCACAAGGCCCACGTGCGATCGTGGGCCGAGCTGATTCGGGCGGCGGGTGACTGGGGCGCCGGCAAGGGAGCCTCGTCGTCATGGGCGGACGTCTCGGCTGAAGACGAGGAGAAGCAGTCGCTGTTCGAGTCCATCGGGTTCCGGAACACGGGTCCGGGCGAGCCCTTCGACCTGGGTGGCAGGCACGTAGTGGCCGTCCGCTTCGAGCGGCGGTGAAGCGAGCCGCCGATCCAAAAGTCATAGAGATCAAATCCAACCGACGAGACACCATGGCAGATTATGCATGGTCCGACCGCAACAAACTGGGAAATGAAGGCTGCCACTTAGTGCGAGTCCGATGGAGAATTGTGGAGAGTGGTCGCCGCGGCGGGAGGCCGAGATGTCCGTGAGCAAGAGTGATCGAG
>CAZEDC010000148.1:0-17137 GCA_964510985.1 uncultured Dehalococcoidia bacterium | reverse complement strand
TGGTGATGGCCACGTAGATAAGCATCTTGGGGAAGTCGGTGTACATCCGGTCCACCGTGTCCATGAGGTTCGGCGTCACCCCTGTGAGATTTGTCTCCAGGCTGCCTCCGGGCCGGTCGTCCCTTATATCATCCACCAGTGCCTTGGTCTCGTCCGAGACGGGATGATACCGGGTGAAGACGCGCATGAGGCCGGCGTTTCCCGAGTCGCTTGTTAGCTCGTCCAGGGCTGTGACCACCGCCGGTCCGCCGATCAGTCCGGGCGACGGCGAGGAGTACAGTTGCTGGTACTGCTCGCGGCTGACACTCGAGTCCAGCGTCACGATGCTTTCCACCCTGGCGATTCGTGGGTCCTGGGCCAACGACTGGACGAAGTCGTAGGCGGCCCCGACGTTCTCGGGCGACAGCACGCTTTCCTCCGACGTAGAGACCACCACTATTGGGGAAAGCTCTCCGGCCCCGAACTCCTCCGCCACAAGCTCCCAGCCCTGGCGGGCCTCGGCGTCCTCCGGCAGGATGGACGCCCACGGACTGCCCAGTTTGACGTCGAAGAATGGCGCCCCAAGAAGTAGAAGGCTCGCCGTCACCGGCACGATGACCGCCACTGGATGCCTCATCACCCACCGGGACATGCGGAGCCAGAAGTGACCAACCACCGCCCGCTGCGGGATGATCGACAGGGAGTTGACCCGGTGTCCAAGCAGCGCAAGCAGCGCCGGCATCAGGCTGAGCGCCAGGAGCATTGAGAATAGGATAACGGCCATGCCCCCGATACCCAGGGACCGCAGCATCATGAACTGGAAGAACAGCAGGCCCGACAGGCCGATTATCGAGGTCACGGCCGAGAACACGATGGCCTTGCCGGCTGTCGCGCACGTCACCGCCACGGCTTCCTCCACCCCGCGGTGGACCAGTTCCTCTCGGAAACGGCTCACCATGAGCAGCGAGTAGTCGATGGCCATCCCCAGACCCAGGAAAGAGGCGATGTTCAGCACGAAGATGGACATGTCGGTGCCCTGGGCCAGCAGGAACACCAGGGCCAGCGTCATGGAGATGCTGGCGATGCCCATTATCATGGGCAGGCCCGCGGCAATTATGCTGCCGAAGACTATCACCAGAGCCACGAGCACTATAGGCAGAGTAATCATCTCGGCCCGTCGCAGGTCGCGCTCACTGGCCTCGTTCAGGTCCGAGAAGATGGCGATGCCGCCCGTCGCCCACACATCCAGCTCACCGGGCCGGAGCCGCGCCCTGATCTCGGGGAAAATGTCCACCGAGGTCTCGATGTCCGTGTTCAGCTGGACGAAACCATAGGTTGTCCGCCCGTCGGCCGACACCATGTCCTGGTTCTGGCTGGTGTAGAAGGTGACGACTCGGACGACTTCGGGAATGTCGTAGAGAGGAGCGACAGTCTCCTCAACTTGCCGGGCGTACCTGGGGTCGGTGGCCACGACGTGGTCGCTGGAGAAGATCAGGGTTACCGCGGACTCGGGGATGTCCAGCTTCTCGACCATGAGCCGCAGAGCGATGCGCGACTCTGTATCGACCTCACCGAAGCCGGACTTGAGGGAAGAGGTTACCCTGGGGGCCAGGAACAGGCTGCCCGCCAATAGTAGCGCCCAGAACACGACGACCCACCACCGAAACCTCACCATGGACCGGCCGAGATTGTACAGCATGGTGCCGGCCTACTCAGCCTTGTGGGCGTGATCTGGGGGCATCATTTCAAACTCTCGACCAGGGTGTATCGGGTAGACGCCCCCACCTTAACCCTCCCCTCGTAGGGAAGGAGATAATTCCATTCCGGCGACTCGCCAAGGTGCCTTCTACACCTCTTCCCCCAGCGGGGGAAGAGGTGTAGAAGGGGGGTTTTCCGGGTCCACCCGAAAACGGGCGTAGGCTAAGGGCCAGTCCCTCGATCAGGAATCCAGGCCTGTTACTTGAGTCCCGTCAGCGGTATCTGACCGTCTTTCTTGCCGTTGGTGGCGACGATCTGCCCCGTCTTTTTGTCCACCTGGTAGGCTTTGTTCAGGTCGGTGACGCAGGCTATCGAGGCCACCTTGTCGCCGGGCTGCATCTTGAAGATGGTGACACCCTGGGTCACCCTGCCCACGCTGCGAATCTCCGACAGGTTTGTGCGCAGCACCTGAGCCTGCTCGGAGACCAGGTATACCTCCTGGCTGTCGTCCACCACCTGGGCCGCCGCCACGCGCCCC
Organism: uncultured Dehalococcoidia bacterium; assembly: GCA_964510985.1. GTDB lineage: Bacteria > Chloroflexota > Dehalococcoidia > Lucifugimonadales > CAZEDC01 > CAZEDC01. The sequence continues at coordinate 14,922 of CAZEDC010000148.1, read as the reverse complement.
GTCTTCTTAGTTATGTTGATGGTCTTGACACCCTGACCGCCGCGGCTCTGTTGTCGGTATTTGCTAACGGCGGTCAGCTTTCCGTACCCCAGCTTGCTCACGACGAGTATCCGGCTCTCGGGACTTACCACGTCCATGGAAACGATGCGGTCCTTGCCCTTGAACCTCATGCCCTTGACGCCGCCGGCAACCCTGAGCCGCGTTTTGATCTCTGAGACCGGGAACCGGATGGACATCCCCTGCTCCGACACCAGCATCACGTCCTGGTCGTCTGTGGCCAGGCGCGCCTCCACCAGTTCGTCGTCCGGCTTCAGCTTCATGATGATCAGCCCGGAGGGCCGGATCTTGGAGATGGACTCCAGCGAAAGGCGCTTGATGGCGCCCTTGCGAGTGGCCATGATCATGTAGGTGTCTTCCTTCTCCAGGCTCTCCACCCCGATTATGGCGTTCACCTTCTCGGTGTCGCCCAGCGGGATCACGTTGACGATCGGGACGCCCCGCGTGTTGCGTGACGTGTCCGACCTCAGCTCGTAGGACTTAAGCGACAGGACCCTGCCACGGTTGGTGAAGAACAGCAGGCGGTCGTGGGTATCCACCACCAGGATATGCCTGACCGGGTCGTCATCCTTGGTGTTCATGCTGACGACGCCCTTGCCGCCCCTGTGCTGGCTCCGGTACGTCGTGGCCGTGATGCGCTTGATGTACCCGCCCTGGCTCAGGGTCACGACCACCGGCTCGTGGGCTTCCAGTTCCTCCCTGGTGAACTCGTAGGCATCGTCGCTGATCTCGGTCCGGCGTGGCTCGCCGAACTTTTTCCGCACCTCCCGTGTCTCCTCCCTCACCGCGGCCAGCACCTTGGCCGGGTCCGCCAGAAGCTCCTCCAGTTCCTTGATGGTCTTCTGCAACTCCTGGTACTCGTTTTCGATACGTTCCCGCTCCAGTGCGGCCAGACGGCGCAGTTGCATCTCCAGGATGGCCTGGGCCTGCGGCTGGTCCAGGCCGAACTTCTCCATTAGCCCGTTCCTGGCCGCCTCCACGTCGGCGGACGCCCTTATCAGGGCGATCACTGCGTCCAGGTGACTGATGGCGATTCTCAAGCCCGCCAGGATGTGGGCCCGATCCTGCGCCTTTTTCAGCTCGAACCGTGAGCGGCGGACCACTATCTCTTGGCGGAAGTCGATGTAGTACTGCAGCGCCTGTTTTAGATTGACAACTCTCGGCGTGCCCTCCACCAGGGCCAGCATGTTCGCCGAGAACGACGACTGCATCGCCGTGAGCTTATACAGGTTGTTCAGAATCACCAGGGGTTGGGTGCCCCCGCGCAACTCCATCACCACCCGCATCCCTTCGCGGTCAGACTCGTCCCGTATCTCCGAAATGCCGTCGATGCGCTTCTCTTTCACCAGGTTGGCGATCTTTTCGACCAGCGCGGCCTTGTTGACCTGGTAAGGGAGCTCGGAGACCACGATCTGCATCCGGTTGACGCGTTTGATAGGCTGGATTTCGGCCCTGGCCCGGACGATTATCTGCCCTCGTCCGGTGGTGTACGCGTTCTTGATGCCCTCCCGCCCCATGATGATACCGGCGGTGGGGAAGTCCGGCCCTTTCACGTGGCGGATCAGCTCCTCGGCCGTCGCCTCGGGCTTGTCTATCAGACGGATGACGGCGTTGCATACCTCCGACGGGTTGTGCGGCGGTATGTTGGTCGCCATCCCCACCGCGATCCCGGAGACGCCGTTGATCAGGAGGTTCGGCAGCCGGGCCGGCAGAACCACCGGCTCCCTCAGTGACCCGTCGAAGTTGTCGATGAAATCGACGGTGTCCTGGTCCAGGCCGTTGAGCATCTCCTCGGCTACCCGCGCCAGCCTGGCCTCGGTGTACCGCATGGCCGCGGGCGGGTCGTCGTCGACGCTTCCAAAGTTCCCCTGGCCGTCTATCAGCGGCATCCGCATAGAGAAGGGCTGGGCCATGCGGACCAGGGCGTCGTATACCGCGGAATCGCCGTGGGGGTGAAACTTCCCGAGGACCTCGCCGACCAGGCGCGCGCTTTTCTTGTAGGACGAGGTGGGCCGCATGCCCAACTCATGTGCGGCGTAGAGGATCCTCCTGTGGACCGGCTTCAGGCCGTCGCGGACATCGGGGAGCGCCCGGGCCACGATGACGCTCATCGCGTAGTCCAGATAGGAGCTACGCATCTCCTGCTCGATCTGTGTCGGCCTGACGAAGCCGAATTCGGTCTTTTCAGATACCATCAATGACTCCTGATTATGCCCCGGCCGGTCGCGGCCGACCGTTTAACGCCCTGAGGCGTTGAGCGGACCTCGTTGGAACCAGGACCAGAGGGCCAACCCAGTCTATTAACAGTCCTGTGGCGGATAGTCCCAGTATTATCCATGCATGCGTTAAGGTACGACCGGTCCGATGCACGAAAATATAATAACAACAACATGTAGTATTATACCACCACCTGATGAGTATATTTATGGGTTTTTACGATGTTTCGTCGGATTTTTACCCCGTCTCCGGTCGCTGCCCAGATTCCCAAGCCCCGAGGAAGGCCGAGACCGGTTGAAGGTTGCCCCAAAATTCATGAAACAGAGTCTCAGCGATGTAGCGTCTCCAGGAGCGACTCTCTGTTACCCCGAGCTAACCAGAGGGGTCGGTGATCCTCTGGCGCCTGCCTTCATACTCCTCGGCCCGCTCCACAAGCGACTGGAAGAGACGGTCGAAGTGGGGGGGCATCTCGCCCCGTAGCTCGGGTTGGAACTGGACGCCGATGACCCAGCGGTGGGAAGGGCTCTCCAGCGCCTCGATTACGCCGTCCTCCAAGGAATAGGCCGAGGCCATCAGACGGGGTGTTCTCTGAGTTTCTGTCAGCCCCCGCCGGTGGCGGCTGTTCACTCTGACGAAACCTCCGGAGCCCACCACGGCGGCCAGCTTGCTCCCCGGTGAGATGAAGATGCGGTGATATGAGGACACCGCCCGGACGTCTTCCGTAACGGGACCGTGACCTGAAACAGCCCCTGGCTGGCCGCCACCCGTCGCGGCGTTGAGGGCCTGCATCCCCCGGCCCGTACACAGCACCGGAAGGTCCGCCTCCAGGGCCATCTGTAGCAGCACAGACTGGCAGGAGTCTCGGTCCGCCTTGTCCTCGCCGGAGGATTCCGGCCCGCCGCACACCACCAGTGCGGCGATGCGTCCCAACGTGTCCGCCGGCGACTCTCCTCCGGCCGGTGGAACCACCAGGGCGTCTCCGCCGCTCCGCTCGATGGCGTCGGCGTGGTGTTCAAATGACACGCGGTCGGCCGCGCTGATTCCGACTACCGGTTTGAGTTTCACTTCGTGAAATAGAGGGCGAGCTATAATCGGACTACAGAACGTGGAACCGGGGCCGGCGCTTCTCCCGGAACGCCTCCAGCGCTTCGCGGTGCGCCTCCCCCGCCATCGCCTCGGCGTTGGCCTCATCCTCCCACGAAAGCACCTCGGCCGTGTCCCGGTTCAGGTAGCTCTCGTGGATTAGGCGTTTGATCCGTCTCAGGTGCCAGTCCGGATTTTCCGCGATCTCCTGCGCCAGCGCCACCGCCTCGTCCAGCAACCGTTCGCCTGAGTACACGTGGTTGACAAGGCCGATCCTGTGGGCCTCTTCGGCCTCCACCATCCTGCCGGTCAGCATGAGTTCCATGGCATGGCCCAGCCCGACTAGTTGGGCCAGGTAATGGCTGGATCCGAACTCCGGGGTCAGTCCCATCCGGATGAACCGAAAGGAGACCCGGGCCTCCTGCGCCGCCATCCGGACGTCGCAGGGCAGGGTCATGGTGATGCCCTCACCCACGGCGATACCGTTGATGGCGCAGACCACCGGCTTGGAGTCCTTGATAAGCTCGATCCATTCGGACTCGGGTGGGCGCGGCTCCTCGGTTCCGGCGCTCCCTGCGACGCCCTCCTCGAACCTGCCGACGTCGGCGCCTGCACAGAAGGCCCGTCCCGCCCCCGTGATGACGACCGCCCCTATGCCGTCCTCACCGTTCCATGCCTGTATCTGCTCCCGCAGCTCCCGGTGAGTCGTACCGGTCATGGCGTTGAGTTTTTCAGGCCGGTTCAGTGTGATGATGCCCACCCGGCCCCGTTCTTCGGTCAGAATCTGTTCGTTGCCCAATTCTCTCTCCAGGTTTTCGAGTTATGGTAACCGTCTTTGTAGCCCCACGCCCGGCACGCCGAGTCCGCAATAATATCACGGTGGTGACCCAGCCCTAATCCAGCGTCTCCACTTTGTGGCTCTCGATAAAATCCCAGTCCAGCTCGTACCCCAGTCCGGGCAGGGTAGGGGCCTTGATGATCCCCCGGCCGTCCGGCGTTATGTCCTTCGCCAGACCGAACTGCGATGCGGCCAGCGGCATCCAGTGCTCGTAGTAGTCGCAGTTGGACACCGACATTATCACGTTGATGTTGGCGGCGTTTAACAGGGAGTTCCCGGCGGTCCCGATCTCGCAGTTCATGCCGAATCCCTCCGCCAGCGAGCACAGCTTCTTGAGGCCGGTGATCCCCAGCTTGCTCGCCGTGCCGCGTACGCTGCGGGCCGCCTGCGAGCGCACCGTCCTCGCCGCCTCGAAAAACTGGAGTTCCGGTCCGTCGCTCATGCACAGTGGCACCTCCAGCCGGCGGCTCAACTCGGCAATGGCGTCGAAGTCGTACCACGGCACCGGGTCCTCGTACCAGTAGAAGCCGTTGGCATCCAGCGCCCGGCCGACCTCCAGGGCCTTGCGAAACCCGTAGCCGCCGTTGGGGTCCAGCATCAGACGGACGTCGTCGCCGACCGCGTTGCGCACCAGTCCCACCGTCTCAGCAACGTCGCGCTCCCCCATTACGCCCGGATGAATCTTGTAGGCCCGAAACCCGGCTCCGACGATCTCCTCCGCCTCTCGGAGATAGCCCGCCGGCTCCTCCTGGCGAGGCGGATAGGTGGCGTAGGCCTCGCACTCGTACCGGTGCGTGCCCAACAGCTTGTGGACCGGCATCCCGGCGGCCTTTCCGGCGATGTCCCACAGTGCCACGTCAACGGGCGCCCACACCGCCATCGTCAGCCCTCGGCGGCCTCGCAGGGCCGGGAGGCGGCCCCAGAGCCACTCACGCTCGGCAGGGTCCCGTCCGACCAGCATCGGTTTGAGCGTCTTCAGGATGGGACCGAACAGGGCATGGCCGCCCGCCCGGAACTCGCCAATCATGGCGTGCCCTTCGACACCCTCGTCGGTGGTGATGCGTAGCAAGCCCTGTTCCACCGTCCCGGCAAACCGCCCGAGGTCCGATTCCAGGCCCGTGGCCCCAAGCTCCCGCCGCACCACGTCGATGCGGATATCGGTGATCTTCATTTTTTTGTCCTTGCGTACATACCGATGGCTCTCCCCCTTGTAGGGCGCCCGTCCGTAATATAGCCTCTTGGAGCACGAAAATCCACGGTGCCTCTGGCTGGTAATCCACGGTAACACCGTGACGCCCGCCTGCGCCTGTAACGGCGTTTATTCCTTGACACCTATAACATGGGATAATAAGGTGTCCCTGAATTCTGGACACTGGCCGCCCGAACACGGGCGACATCACGACCGGCTGAAGGAGTGGAAATGAGTAAATTACAGGGCAGTGGCCTCATAATGGCCGGGTCGGTGTTTATTATCGTCGGTGTTATCCTTCGATGGGACCTCATTGATTGGCTCATCGACGCCACGGGATTCGTCCTGATCATGATCGGGGTCGTGATGGGCGTGATAGGGCTTATAAAAATGTTTTCCGGCGGCGGCAAGAAGTCGTACGGCGACTTCTGAGGGTTAGCAAGCCGGGGAACTGATCGTACTGCCTGAAAGGCTGAAAACGACAGGTGAGTGGGAGGTAGGAAATGGGAATGGTGTCGAGAATGTCAACCATCGTCAAGTCCAAGATGAACCGCATCCTGGACAAGGCCGAGGACCCCAGGGAGACGCTGGACTACGCCTATGAGAAGCAGATGGAAATGTTGCGCAACGTCAAGCGGGGCGTGGTCGAGATGGTGACCACCAAGAGGCGCCTTCAACTTCAGGCGGCCAAGGTCCAGGAGAGTATTACCACGCTGGAGAACCAGGCCCGGCAGGCGCTGGGAGCCGGTCGTGAGGACCTCGCCCGCCTGGCGCTGCAGAGGAAACAGGCCGCGCTCATCGAACTCGACGGCCTGGACCAGCAGGTCGCCAACCTGGAACTGGAGCAGGAGAAACTAGCCATAGCCGAAAAGCGCCTCCAGGCCAAGGTCGAGGCCTTCCGCACCAGGAAGGAGATCGTCAAGGCCCAGTACAGCGCGGCTCAGGCCCAGGTGCGCATCGGCGCGGCCCTGTCCGGCATCTCCGAGGAGATGGGCGACGTTTCGCTCTCCATCGAGCGGGCCGAGACCAAGACCGAGCAGCTCCGGGCCAGGGCCGGCGCCATCGACGAGTTGGCGGCAGCCGGCGTGCTGGAGGACTTTACCGGGCGGGAGGACGACATCGGACGGCAGCTTGCCCAGTTGACTGCCGCTCAGAACGTCGATGACGAACTCGGCGCCCTCAAGGCCGGCCTGCCGTCCGGCGAGAAGAAGGCGCTATCGGAGGGCAACCAGCAATGATCGTGCGAATACTTACCGAGGGCCAGTTCAACCTCCCGGGCGCCTACGTGGACGAGTTGAACGAGATCGATAACCGGCTGGTGGAGGTGGTGGAACAGCAGGACAAGGAGGGGTTTGAGCGGTTGTTGAGAGAGATGCTGGACCTTGTGCGCGAGAAGGGCACGCCTGTTCCCGTCGAGGAGCTGGTGGAGTCCGACCTGGCGCTGCCTGAGCCTGACATCACCCTGGAGGAGGCTGGGCAACTCTTTACCGGCGAAGGCCTCCTGCCTGACTAAGCCCCTAAAAAGGCCGAAACACCGACTTCAAGCGGAGGGCACGGCATATGCCGTGCCCTCTTATTTACCTGGCGACCAGGTGATTTGTTGCCCTGTTAACTGCGGGAGACCGGTTCGGCCCTTAGGCGCAGAGGGGGTGGTCGCCCGTCCAGCGCTTGAACCTGGGCGTCTCGCCCTTGGAGAGCTTGTCTCGCGCCTCCAGCCACATGGCGGACCACTCCTTCCAGTCGCGAAGCTCCGACTCCGGGTACGAGCGGCTGCGCGCGACGAAACCGGGGAACCACGGCCGCCCCGTAGGCTGGCCGATGGGCTGGAAACGCAGGTCGAAGCTCCAGCGGATGCGGTCGCTCACGTTGGGGAATGCTCCGTGCTTGGTCAGCTTGTGCTGGAACAGCACATCGCCCGGCTCCATCTCGGCGGCCACGATCTGCTCGCCGCGGAGTTCCTCCGGTATGCCCTCGGGACAGTGCAGGATCAGCCCGTCTCTGTGTGTCCAGGGGGAGACCGCCAGCGTGCCGTTATCCTGATGGGCATCGGTCAGGGGTAGCCACACCGTCAGGATGTCGGAACTGTCGGCCTCCTCGATCACTACCCCCTGGTCCTGGTGCCAGAAGGTCCCACCCGCCAGTGACGCTTTGCGCATATCCTCGGGCAGGTACTTCTCCGGTGGCTTGATCCGTACGTGCTGGACCGGATTTGAGTATATCTCCGGGCCGACGAACATCTCCACCGCGTCCAGTAGCTTGGGGTTTCGCAGCAGGCCGAAGGCGGCCGGGCCCGTGTGCATCTCGGTGTCGGGAAGGATCTTCTTCTGCGGCAGCGAGATGTCCAGCGGCTGATAGCCTGTCGCCCCCGTCTCGGCGAGCATACGCCCCAGCCGCTCGCCGAAAGGCAGCCCCTGAAATTCGCTTGAGATCCGGCCTTCTCGATAAAAACGGCCGATAAGCTCGTCTACCTTGGCGGTGTACTCCTCCCAGACCGGCTTGAGGTCCTCATCCCAATCCAGTAGACCTCGGTAGATGACGTAGCCCTCTTCGTTGAACTGGTCAACCAGGGACCGCTCGACGGTAACCATGCGACGATAACCTCCGATTCGAGTTTTGTAACTCCGGAATAAAATTGCGCATGATACCACCTGTCGAGAGTCATTGCAACGGGTGTCGTCAGTGTTTTCGGTCGATACTCACGACGCCTGGACCCAGGCCGATCCTCCCGCCCTCCGACAACATGCGTAGGGGCAGGTTTCAAACCTGCCCCTACAACGGCAGGCCCGGTTCGCCCACAATTGTCATTGTTATCATTTGGGTAGTGTGCAGATGTCAGCCCTCCATCCCTCGTGGTATCGGAGGCGACCCCTCTTATGTCATTCTGAGGAGTCCGTCAGCGGAAGGGCGACGAAGACTCTGGGGTAGGGTTCTACCAATTGCCCCGACCCGTCGGGGGGGCGGGCGGGGCGGGGAAAAAGAATGGCTAAAGAAGAGGTCGGGGGATTAAGAAAGAAGGATGAGCCCTGCTAGAACGGGATTCCCCAGAGGGCGTACCACTGCTCCAGGCTCGGCTCCACCGGGATTTTCTCCGCCTCCATCACCGCGCCCAGACGCATCTCGGCGGCGTTGTCGCGCTGCTTCTCGCCGGCCAGCACGATGGGGTAGAACCGGCCTCGCTTGATGCCGTAGATCCAGTAGGCCTTCTTGCCCTCGTAGTCGAACCCGAAAACCGCGGCCAGCAACCGATCGCCGAATCCGTGGTCCGTGATCGTCTCCCCCACAAGGTGGATGGTGGTCACCAGGTCCTCGAAGTCATGGTCGTCAAGTACCACCCAGCGGGTGCCGTACCCGTCGTCCTTGACCTCGAACTTCGTCCCAGTGGCGTGGCCGCTCAGCTTCAGGACATCCCGTAGCTCCGAGTCCAGGTTGTCGAAAAAGGTGGACTCGACGGGATTGAACACGACGCCGGCCCTCTCAGTGTGGCGAATGTCGGTCCGCCCTCGCAACGAGAAGGCCGCCGTCACGATAGAGAAAAACCTCTCCCGGTTCGGTTTACCCAGCTTGTTGCGCCCGAAAAGGACGCTCAACAGTCCCAAAAGTTGACCTTAGAACCCCGTCTCCATATCCCGCTGCATGTTCTTCAGTCGCTCGATGCGCTTTTCGATGGCCGGATGGCTGGAGAACATGGAGGCCGCGCGCCCGCCCTTCAGCGCCGGTATGATGAAGAAGGCGTTGGCGTGCTGCACCTGCCGCATGTCCTTCTCCGGGATCTTGTACATGTCGTTGCTGATCTTGGACAGGGCCGACGCAAGCTGCATGGGCGCGCCCGTGATGATGGCGCCGCCGCGGTCCGCCGCAAACTCCCGGTATCGCGACAGGGTCATGATGAGTAGCTGGCTGACGTAGTAGACGATTATCGTGCCCACCCACACCATCATCATGATCATCATCGCCTGGCCGCTGCTCCGGCCCCTCCCGCCGCCGCCGAACCCTCCGAACAGGCTCATCCAGAACATCATCTGCATCAGGAAGCCTGCCATGATGACGATGATACTCGCCCACGTGAGGACCATCACGTCCCGGTTCTTGACGTGGGTCAGCTCGTGCGCCAGAACCGCCTCGATCTCCTTCTCATTAAGCCTGCTCATCAGTCCCCGGGTGACGGCCACTACAGAGTTCTTGGGATTACGGCCCGTGGCGAAGGCGTTGGGCACGTGGGTCTCCATGACCGCGATCTTCTTAGGTTTGGGGATGTCGGCCATGGCCGACAGGCGCTCGACCATGCCGTGTAGTTTAGGCTCCTCCTCCGGGGTCACCACCTTGGCGCCGGTCGTCATCAACACGATCTTGTCCGAGCCGTAATACTGAAACGCCGCCATGACGATGGCGATTACCAGTACGATTATGGGGTCGATTCCGGCCATGAACAGCAGGCCCAGAAAGAAAACGTACACCATCCCCAGCATGAACATCGTAAAGAACATGCGGAAGGTCAGTTCGCGGTCCCTTCCGTAGCTTCGTTGTCTCATCTCACACCCTCCTCGTTAGGCAAACCCTTTAAGACATTATACAGATTCTGTGTCAGAGACATATTAAAGTGTCACTTATCTGCCCGATCGCACAAGGGAGATTTGGAAACTCGAAGCCCTGGGCCTCACACTCATACCGATGGTCGATGGCCCCATCCCCCGTTCGACCGATGAGAGCATCCTCCAATCGACCCTCGACCCTTAGGTATCTTGTCCGGTGACAAACCCATTGTGACCGGCGTATCATGGAATCGGCGTGTGAGATGACGAGAGGGCCGGTATCGTTTTAGCGACTTCATGGCCCTTTTATCAGTAAGAGGTTTGGGCCAGGAGATACCATCCACGTCCGCACTGCTTCGATTAAGCATGGGGGCGAGCTGTGAGTAAGAGAGTGAACGCCCGGGAGTGTAAGAAATGAACGACCTCATCGTGTCCGCCGGCATGGTCCACAAGACCTACGACACCGGCGCGGTAAAAGTCCGTGCCTTGCAGGGCATAGACCTCGACGTAAAACGGGGCGAGATGGTGGCCATCATGGGCCCCAGCGGCTGCGGCAAGACGACGCTGCTCAACTGCCTCTCTGGCCTGGACGAGATCGACTCCGGCAGCGTGCTCATCGACGGCATGGCCCTCCACGACCTCCCCGACGACGAGCGCAGCGACTACCGCGCCCGCAGGATGGGGTTCGTTTTCCAGCTATATAACCTGCTGCCGGTCCTCAGCTCGGTGGAGAACGTGGAGATGCCCCTGCTCCTGTCGGGCGTAAGCCCGTCGGAGGCCCGCAGGACGTCTCTGGAGATGATGGACCAGGTCGGGCTGGCGGAATGGGCGAGTCACCTTCCGGGCGAGTTATCGGGCGGTCAGCGGCAGAGGGTGACCATCGCCCGCGCCCTGGTCAACAATCCCACTATCGTGTGGGCCGACGAGCCCACGGGTGACCTGGACAGCGAGACCGCCGCCGGGATCATCGACCTAATGTGCGACCTGAACCAGGCCAATGGGCAGTCCTTCGTCCTGGTGACCCATGCCCGGGAGGTCGGTGAGAGGGCCCATCGTATCGTCCGCATGAGGGACGGCTTGATCGAAGACCAGGGCCACAACGCCCAGGTAGCCTGAGGCTGCCCCTGTGGTTGTTCTCGCCTGTATTCCTCAAAAAATAGGCCAGGGCACCGCATGGAAAATAAACATCGGTCCGGGGAACGTGTCGTTGCGAGGCCCGACGAAGGAGGGCCGTGGCAATCTGGCTGCGGGGTGTCCACCCGTCCTCCAGATTGCTTCGTCGCCCCGGCAGGCGCAGGCTCCTCGCAATGACAAATTGTAAGCGTATATCAGGGACGGGACACTAGAACAGGCTAGGCGCGCAGCGCCGCGGGAGTGATATGGACGAGCTATTCGGCGTCTCCATGGACCGGATCATGGTGGTCCTGGTCGTCCTGTTCCTGGCCGCTATGGCCGTCGTCGTGACCATGGCCGTACGCAACCGCGTCATGGTCAAGCTGGGACTGCGGAATATCCCACGCCGCAAGACCCAGACCGTCCTCATCATCGTCGGTGTCATGCTCAGCACGGTGATAATTGCGGCCGCCTTCGGCACCGGTGACACCATAAGTTTCTCAATTCGCAACGAGGCGGTGGAGTCCCTGGGTACGGTCGACGAGATCATCCTCTCGGCCCGCGCGACGGCGCAAGATAGCCTGGGAAGCTCCACCTACATCACCGGCGAGCGGTTCAGGCAGATTCAAAGGGACCTGGAAAGCGTCGAGGGCATCGACGGGCTGGTGCCCCAGATCGCCGAGACCGCCCCCGTGGTCAACCCCAGGACCCGTCTCAGCGAAGGACGGACCAGGGTGGCGGCCTTCGACCCCTCCCTCCTGGACGGGTTTGGCACGTTCACCCTGGTTTCAGGCGGTGTGGCCCGGCTGGAGGACTTGGCGGAAGACGAGGTGTACATCTCCGACAAGGCTGCCGAGGAACTAGACGCCATCGAAGGCGACCAGCTGAAGGTCTTCGTGGACGGCGGCCCCCAGCTATTTACGGTAAAGGGCATTGTCGAGCGGGGCGGCCTGGCCGGGCGCGACCCCACGCTCCTCCTGTCTCTCGCTCGGGCTCAAGCCGTCTTCGACAGACCCGACCAGCTCAACTGGGTCCTGGTCTCCAACCGAGGCGACAAGATCGGCGGGGCAGAACTCTCCGACGATGTAACGCGAGACCTGCGCAACATCTTCGCCGATCGCGAAGTGGCCGAGCAGATCAAGACCCTGCTGGACCGAGACGATGTGCGTGACGCCCTGGTGGACAGAGAACAGTTGTTGGGTGAGACAGCCGCGGCGGACCTGACCCTGCTCAGACAAGAGTTGGGCCGTGACGAGCTAACCGACGTCCTGGTCGGCCTTCTGGCGGACGCCGACGTCTCCTCCGAAGTCCTGGAGGCCCTGGACATAGAGGAACTGAGGAACGTGGAGCGCGAGGCCAGCACCCTCTTCGTCAATCTAGGCGAGTTCCGAGTACTGGACGTCAAGCAGAGGGCCCTCGACGAGGCCGAGATGGTCGGCAGCTTCGTCACCACGTTTTTCATAATCTTCGGTCTGTTCTCCATCATCGTCGGGGTGCTGCTGATCTTCCTCATCTTCGTCATGCTGGCGGCCGCACGAAGGTCCGAGATGGGAATGGCCCGGGCGGTGGGAGCCAAGCGCCGGCACCTGGTGCAGATGTTCGTCTTCGAGGGAACGGCCTACTCTCTGGTGTCCGCCGCGGTCGGCGCCGTGATGGGCCTGGTGGTGGCGGCCTTGATGGTCGCCATCGTTAACCGGATCCTCATGGACTTCGGCGAGGACTTCCAGATGACCCTCCATTTCGAGCCCCGCAGCGTCATCGTGGCCTACTGCCTGGGTATGGTTATTACCTTCGCCACCATCGCCGTATCCGCGTACCGCGCCAGCCGCCTCAACATCGTCGCGGCCGTCCGCGACCTGCCGACTCCCATAGAGGTGTCCACGACCAGTTTGCGGGACATAATGCTCACGCCGTGGCGGGCCTTCCTGCGGCCGTTCCGCCTGGGAGTGCGAACCGCCGTGGACATCGTGACCCTTCACCCTCTGCGGGCGATCACTCATCTGCTGCAAGCGGCCTGGGCCGCCGTATCGTTCCCGGCGACGGTGTTCAAGTCCCTTATCCAGCTTTTGTGGCGCCCCTTCCAGCAGGGTTGGCTTGCCATAATCCTTGGACTGCTCCTGGCCGTCCAGGGCGTGGCGGCATGGGAGCAGTCCGCGCCGTTCACCATCGGCGCTTCGTTGATGATAATCGGCATCGGGCTCATGGCCCGGACATTCTTGAAGCGCACCGCGATGCGAGCCGATGTCCGCGACCGCATCGCCTATACCGTCATGGGTGTCGAGATGCTGATATTCTGGCTTCTTCCTTTCGATACCCTGGAGCCCCTGACCGGCGAGCTGAAGGGCGACATCGAGATGTTCTTCATCTCCGGCGTCTCTATGGTCGCCGCCGCAGTCTGGACGGTCATGTACAACGCCGACCTGCTGCTAAAACTCCTGACCGCGGTCACCGGGCGCGTTGGCAGTCTCCGTCCCGTTCTGGTCACCTCTGTGGCCTATCCCATGAGTGCCAAGTTCCGCACCGGGCTGACATTGGCCATGTTCGCCCTGGTTATTTTCACCCTGATAGTCATGTCCATCCTGACCGGAATATTCGAGACTGCCGTGGAGGACGTTGACACGGTCACCGGTGGATGGGATATCCAGGCCGAGCTGAACTTCAACACACCCATTCAAGACATAGAGCAGGCCATTGCCGATTCCCGAGTCCTGCGCTCGGAGGACTTCGAGGCCATCGGCGGCTACACGTTCGTCCCCATAGAGGCCCGCCAGATGGGTGCGGAGAGCCAGCGGTGGCGCGGCTACGGGGTACGCGCCGCCAACAAGGAGTTCCTGGCATCCACCGGCTACGAGCTGAAGCTCATCGCCGACGGCTACGGCTCCTCAGCCGACGAGGTCTGGCGCGCGCTGAGCAACGACCCCAGTCTGGCGGTGGTCGATTCGTTCGTCGTGCCCACCAAGGGAGGAGGTTTTGGGGAGGATGGCCCGGCTTTCGAGCTTGAAGGCTTCTACTACGAGGACGATACCATGCCCCCCGTGCACATTGAGGTCCGTGAGCCGCGCACAGGCGAGGTCTTTCAACTCACGGTGATCGGAGTGCTGGACCTGGCCTCCGACGCCTTCGGTGAAATCGGGTTCGGCATGATCACCTCCAAAGCCCGGTTGGACGAGGCGGTCCCTTTCCCTGTGCCGGTTACCACCTACAGGTTCAGAGTATCTGAAAGGGTCGACGTGGCGAGGATCGCCAAGGACCTGGAGGCGTCCTTCCTGGACAACGGGATGGAGACCGATGTGTTGGAAGAATTAATTGCAGACCAGGTCTCTGCCAATAGGGCGTTTAACTACTTGTTGACCGGCTTCATGGGCCTGGGTCTCATGGTCGGCATCGCGGCTCTTGGGGTTATCAGCATCCGGGCCGTCGTGGAGCGAAGACAGCAGATAGGAGTGCTGCGGGCCATTGGCTACCGCCGTGGGATGGTCCAGCTCAGCTTCATCCTGGAGTCGTCTTTCATAGCTCTCCTGGGCATCGCCATCGGCGTGGGCCTGGGCACCGTCATCTCCTACAACATCGTGAACGACATAAAGGATGACGTTGAGTCCATTCGGTTCAGCGTCCCCTGGCTACAGATCGCTATCATAATCGGCATAGCCTACCTCTTCGCTATGATGACGACCTTCCTTCCCGCCCGCCAGGCATCACGGATATTCCCGGCCGAGGCCCTGCGGTACGAGTAGCGAGCCCAGGGATATACCGAAGGCGCCTCCCGTTCGCTTCCGCAGGATGATGACCCGACCGAGGTGGGCTCAAACAGACTGGTGAAGAATGGGGTGTGCAGAGGGGCGAAGCCCCTTTGCCGGGAGTCTGAGGGCCTGTCCCTGAGCGCAGCCGAAGGGGTG
>CAZEDC010000147.1:0-24859 GCA_964510985.1 uncultured Dehalococcoidia bacterium | reverse complement strand
CCCGGCCATCGTACCGCCTCCGGATATGACTACCTCGGCCTCACGCAGCTTATTGTTGACCTGCTCTGGTGTATGTTTCTTCCTTGGCATTTCTCCCCCTTTCTCCAGCCCAGGTTACTAACATTACACCTGGACCAGTTTTCGGGGGGCAGGTCACCTTTCGTCGAAGAGGGGTAGCCATTGTCCCGTCGTTACATTTGACCCCAAATTTGACCCCAACAGGCATGAATGACAGCGAATAGCAGCAAACACCTGACCATTCTGAAATCAGTCTATCAGGCCACAGACGGGCGATAACAAACAATGGTAAACTATTCAAAACGGATTTAGGATCATGTGCCGAAAGGCGTCCGGGTTCGAGTCCCGGCTTCCCCACCAGCTTCTCCAGCTTCCTTCCACGGAAACTGACGGTACTGCCGACGCTTCTCCGGGAATAACAATACCAGTACCGCATGAGGTTGCCATAATGACTACGATGAGCCACCGGGACAGGGTAATCAAGGCCCTGGACCACGAGGAACCGGACCGAGTGCCCATAGATTTCGGTGGCACCGGAGACAGCACCATCTCGGCGCTGGGCTACCAGGCCCTGCGAAAGCGGTTAGGACTCGGTCCCGGTGTGACCCGCGTTCAAGACATCTCACAATACACCGCGGTGATCGACGAAGACGTACGCGAGGTACTGGACGTAGACACAGCCCCGGTCTTTGGCGAGCCCGAGGAATGGAGGTCGGACACCCTGACCGACGGGACTCCAGCTCAGTTTCCCGCCAGGTTCCGGCCGCGACTCCAGGAGGATGGCTCGCAGGTGGTAATTGACGAGGCGGGAACCGTCGTACTCAAGATGCCGCGGGGAGGTTATTACTTCGATACCGTTCACTCTCCACTGGCCGACGCCACCGGCGTGGAGGATATCGAGCGGTGCATGGCTCAGATCGAACAGTACGATAACCCGTCACACCTCGATAAACACTATGAAGATCTGGCCGTGAAAGCCAGGGAGTTACGCGAGAACACCGATTACCTGGTGGTAGGCTATTTCGGTGGACATATCTTCCAGGCCGCCCAGTCCCTCCGCGGTTGGGAGACGTTCTTGTACGATCTTCTTACCGACCGGAAGTTCGCCGAGACCCTCATGGATAAGCTGGCAGAGGTGAACATCCGGCGGTTCGAACAGTACGCCGCAACGGTAGGCCGGTATGTGGACATAGTGCACTTCGAAGACGATCTGGGCATGCAGGACCGCCCGCTTCTGAGCCCTTCTTTATATCGCCAGGTGGTTAAGCCCTATCATCAAAAGCTCTTTGGTTTCGCCAAATCCAGTTGCGAAGCCTATCTCCTGTTGCATACCGACGGCGCTGTTGCCCCTTTCATCCCCGACTTCATCGAGATGGGAATTGACGCTCTGAACCCTGTGCAGGTCTCGGCGGCCGGTATGGACACACGAGACCTCAAACGAGAGTTCGGCCGAGACATCACCTTTTGGGGTGGCGGATGCGATAGCCAGACCGTCCTTCCACTGGGCACACCCGCGGAGGTCGCGGACGAGGTTAAGCGGCGGATCGACGACCTGGCCCCCGGTGGCGGCTTCGTGTTCGGACCGATTCACAACGTACAGCCGGCGGTCCCTACCGAGAACACCGTCGCCATGTTTGATGCGGTCCAGCACTACGGCCGGTATTGAGGAGAAGCACGGTTGCCCGCCACAACTCGTGTGCAACTCTAGCCTACCCTGTGTCACTGCCCGGGCATGGACTCGCCAACCATACGCGACTCCTGTATCATCGCCCGCATAACCCAAGGCAGGCTCGCCGCATCTTTCACGTCACCGGCCACCCACAACACAACAGGAGAAAAAAACCATGCTGAACGTCATGTCGGACATATCGATACCCAACAAAGACCTGTTCAACGAAGCGCGCCTGAAACGCCTGATGAAGGAGGAGGGGCTGTCGGCCGTCATCGGTTTTTCTCCGGCGAACGTCACCTACCTCTCAGGCTATCACAACATTGACATGATCCTCTTGCCGGAGCTCATGCACGCCGCGATATATCCCCTGGACGGCGAGCCGACCCTCCTATTGTATGACAACATGAATCCTTTCCAGACCTTCGTTAACGATGTCCGTCGCTTCCAGGGCTCCGCCGAAGAGGATATTGCACTCTCTTCCCTGGTGGAGATTCTGAGAGAGAAGAACTTCAGCGGCGAAAAGATTGGGGTGGAGAAGCGGTACATGCCGGCTCACAACTGGGAAGTCCTCAAGCGCGAGTTCCCGGAGGTCCAATGGGCGGACAGTACCGACGTCATGGAGAGGACCCGAAACGTAAAAACGCCAAAAGAGATCGAAGTGCTGCGGGCGGCGGCGCGGGCCACCGACGAAGCCATCTTTATGGCCTACAGCAACGCACGCCCCACCGACACCGAGAAGTCGGTCGGCAACGCCATGTCGTACAACGTCATGCGTCTGGGAGCCGACATCGTGTCATTCAACATCCTTGCATCGGGGCAAAGAATCACCAGGGGCCATTTCCTGGGCGAGGACGTTCTGTTGGAACCCGGAACCCTCATGCGATGTGACTTCGGCGCCCTGTTCAACGGGTACTTCACCGACCTTGCCCGAATGGCCGTGGTCGGCAAACCCTCTGAGCGCCAGCGGGAAACCTATGCCAGGTTCTATGAGGCGCACCAGCGCAGCCTGGCCGCCGTCAGACCCGGGATCACCGGCGAAGGCCTGTTCGACGCCTCAATGAAAGGATACCAGGACCTGGGACTCGGTCCCCGGGGCATGGTCGGGCACAGTATCGGGCTGGTCATCCACGAGAGGCCCGTGTTGGCGACGGGCGAGCCGTGGGAAGTGGAGGAGGGGATGGTGATGTGTATCGAAAACGGCAGCATAGAGGAGAAGTACGCCGAAAGGTACCATATCGAGGACGCAATTCTGGTAACCAAAAATGGATACGAAATCCTGTCAGACTACACGGACTCAACAAAGATGGTAGTCATAGACTAGGCGGCGATAAAGGCAGGCATATCGCGGCGGTGCGATTTTCCTGAACCGGACGAATAGCTATCCCATCCTTCCTAAAGGGCGTGCCCAGAGAGATTCTCCCTTCTGGCAACCCTTCTTTGAAAGGATGGGGGATGTGTCTCCAGATTTAATATATCTTGTGGGTCGGTGAGTGTAAAACAACCTCTTATTGACGGTGCCGGCAAAACCATGGTGGCTCAGAACCGTCAAACCATGAGTGCAGGGCCAAGCCTGCCTGTGCTACCATCCAAACATGGACTCACGACACATCCGGAACTTCTGCATCATCGCCCATATCGACCACGGCAAGTCCACCCTGGCAGACCGCATCCTCCAGGTCACCGGCGCGGTCGAGGCTCGTGACATGGTCGAGCAGGTCCTCGACACCATGGACCTGGAGCGCGAGAGAGGCATCACAATCAAAGCCCAGGCCGTCCGTATGACCTACGAGAGCGCCTCGGGCCTGCCCTACCAGCTCAATTTGATCGACACCCCCGGCCACGTCGATTTTTCGTACGAGGTCTCCCGCAGCCTGGCCGCCTGCGAGGGCGCTCTGCTGGTGGTGGACGCCGCCCAGGGCATCCAGGCCCAGACCCTGGCCAACGTCTACCTGGCCATGGAGCACGATCTGGAGATCGTCCCGGTCATCAACAAGATCGACCTAGTATTGGCTGAGCCCGAAAGGGTTGCATTGGAGGTCCAGCAGGCCTTCGGCTTTTCCGCCGACGAGATCGTCTTCGCATCGGCCAAGGACGGTACCGGTGTGACAGACATCCTTGAAGCCATCGTGTCCCGAGTACCTCCGCCCAGGGGCGACGATCAAGCGCCCCTCAGGGCCCTGATCTTCGACTCCAAATACGACTCATACAAGGGCGTCGTCGCCTACGTACGTATCGTCGATGGCGCGGTTCCGCCCAACAGCCGCTTGAGAATGATGTCCGCCGACACCGAGAGCGATGCCCTGGAGGTCGGTGTCTTTCGACCGCACCCCACCGGTGTCGACAGACTGGAGGCCGGTGAAGTCGGGTATATTGCCACGGGGCTCAAGCGAGTCGGTGACGCTCCGGTGGGGGATACCGTCACACTGGCCCAGAACGGTGCTCGGGAACCGCTCAAAGGGTACCAGCCGCTGAAACCCATGGTCTTCGCCGGGTTGTATCCGGCCGATGGCGAGGAGTACCTGGCGTTGCGGGACGCCCTGGAGAAACTCAAACTCAATGATGGCGCACTGGTCTTCCAGCCCGAAAGTTCCCTGGCCCTGGGGACCGGGTTTCGATGCGGATTCCTCGGACTGTTGCACATGGACATCGTCCAGGAGAGACTGGAACGTGAGTACGACCTGACCCTGCTCGCCACCTCGCCCAGCGTCGCCTACAGGGTCGTGCTTACCGACGGTTCGATCCAGGAGGTGGAAAACCCCTCTAAACTGCCTCCTCCCCAGCGTATCGAGGAGATACAAGAGCCCTGGCTGGACCTCAGCATCATCACGCCGGCCGGCTACATTGGCTCCGTAATCGAGCTACTGAGAGACAGGCGTGGCGAACACAAACGCATGGAGTACCTCCAACACGATGGCTCCACGAACGGAGGGGACGCGGCATCAAGTGCCAGGGTGCTTCTGGAATACAGTGTGCCACTCTCCGAGGTTCTCGTAAACTTCTACGATCTGCTGAAAGCCAAGACCCAGGGTTATGGCTCCATGGACTACTCGTTGGCCGATTACCGCTCCGGAAAACTCGTCAGGCTGGACATCCTGGTCAACGAAGAGCCGGTGGACGCCCTTTCCGTGATCCTGCACCGGGAACGGGCCTATCAACAGGGACGAGAGCTTGTGAAAAGTCTAAAAGATCTGATCCCACGCCAGCTTTTCGAGGTCCCTATCCAGGCCTCCATCGGGAAAAAAGTAATCTCCAGGGAGACCATACGGGCCCTGCGCAAGAACGTCCTAGCCAAGTGCTACGGCGGCGACGTCACTCGCAAGCGCAAACTTCTCGAGCAACAGGCTGAGGGCAAGAAGCGCATGAAACGAGTGGGCCGAGTCGAGATACCCCAGGAAGCCTTCCTGGGTATCCTCAAAATGAACCGCTGATCCCCAGATGGTGGCGGGTTTCAAATCCGCTACTACAACACGCCCTTTCGGCTTCGAACCTGTTTCTACTTCGTTGACACCCCCTATGGCGTCCACTAACATTAGTGTGGGCCGTGCTAAGCGGGGAGATAGCGGTGCCCTGTACTCGCAATCCGCTCTAGCGAGGCTGAACTCCTCCCGGAGGTCCACCTTTCGTGACCTCTGTTCCTGGATGCCGGTGTTGAGGGCCGGGTCCTACGCGGCGGAAAGCTGTGAATCCCGTCAGGTCCGGAAGGAAGCAGCGGTAAACAGTGTATTCCGGGTGCCGTAGGTCAACCTGGCTCGAGCCGCTTCTTTGGGACATGTTTTCGGAAACGATCGAACGGAGGTGCACGGCCTGTACCTTCACCCGCGTTATCCGCTACGCAATGACCTGCCTGGAATCTTCCTGGCCTTAAATCGATACAATACCAGGGGTGTGGAGCAATCTCTACCGAGAGCAGTTCAATCGGCCGCCGCCATCCGCCTCCTAAAAAATCCCTGGGACAGCATTTTCTCGTTGATCGACGGGTCCTCGGCCGTATAGTCGGCGCCGCCGATATTGAGAAGGGCGACCAGGTTGTCGAGGTCGGTCCGGGAAGAGGCATCCTGACGGCCGAGCTGGCCCAGCGGGGTGCAGATGTCGTTGCCGTCGAGCTTGACTACACCCTGGCCTCCAAACAGGCCGATCGGTTCCAGCACAGTCCCAACGTCAGAGTCGTTGTAGCCGATGCCAGGGAAGTTGATATAAACTCCCTGGTGCCCCCTGGCACAACCTATAAGGTCGTCGCCAACCTTCCCTACTACGCTGCCTCGCCCATCGTCCGGCGATTCCTGTCGGCCGAACACAAGCCCCGGCTAATGGTCGTCATGGTCCAACGCGAAGTCGCACGCAACATGGCCGCTGTCCCCGGCCAGATGCGACTCCTCTCGGTGGCCGTGCAGCTCTACGGCTGGCCCCGTATCGTAGCCAGCGTACCGCCCAGGGCTTTTCGGCCACCACCGGCGGTCTCCTCGGCCGTCGTCCGCATCGACGTCTACCCCGACCCTGCGGTGACCTTTGATTCCGAGGACCACTTCTTCACCCTTGTCAGGGCCGGCTTCAGTGCCCCCCGCAAGCAGATCCACAACTGTCTGCGTAACGAACTGCCCGTCTCCGCCGATATTATCGGGACCATGCTCTCGGATGCCGGCATCGATCCCAGCCGTCGTGCGCAGACCCTGTCCCTTGATGACTGGGGGAAACTCTACGCCTCATTCTCGACCTTGCGCGAGGTATTGCGCGAGGTATAATGGGCGCAAACGCGCTCGAGACTCACATTTGCTGACCCTGAAGGCGCCGGCCAAAATAAACCTCACGCTCGAAGTTCTTGGACGTCGTGATGATGGCTATCACGACATCGTTTCCGTTATCCAGACTTTGGACCTCTTCGACACGCTGACCCTTGAGCCGTCCGACACGATCACTCTGGAGTGCGACGCGCCCGGACTCCAGACGCCTGACAACCTGGTCGTGAAAGCCGCGCAGGCGTTGAAAAAAGCCACCGGTTACCCAAAAGGTGCGTTAATTCGCCTACTAAAAAACATTCCGGTTGCGGGGGGAATGGGCGGAGGCAGTAGCGACGCCGCGGCAACACTGAAAGGACTAAACCGGCTCTGGGAACTGGGCTTGACTATGGAACAACTGCACCCATTGGCCGCGTCTCTGGGCTCCGATGTGCCCTTTTTCTTATACGGAGGGACCGCCATGGTCCGCGGCCGGGGCGAGATTGTCAGACCCTTGCCGCCGGCTGACCTCGGCTGGATAGTCGTCCTCGTGCCGGCCATTGGCCTCCCTCGCAAGACCGAATCCCTTTACGCCGCCCTGGGTCGGTCCAACTTCACCAGGGGTGCCCTGACACGTAAGTTGGAGGCCCGAATCCGAGGTGGCGGGGACGCGCCGGCCCAGTTCCTGTTCAACGCCTTCGATTCCGTCGCGCCCGAAGCCTTTCCAGGGCTACGGGAATACTGGGACATATTCCACTCGCTGGGCGCCAGGGAGATACACCTCGCCGGCAGCGGGCCATCCATGTTCGCCCCTGTTTCCCGCAGAGAGGTTGGCACCGCATTGCAACTCCTGCTCGGACGTCGCTACGGACTTGAGGCACACCTGGCCTCCGCCTGGCAGCCCTCTGGTGAACAGGCAGAATGAACGAGTTGATAGCGGGCGCCGCCAGCGGCCTCCTGGTCGCCTCGGTCTTCGTCTTCGCCTTTGTGGTGATCATGTTCGCCGTCGTAAAAGACCCGCCTCTTGGGTTTCAGCAGCTGGCTCGCAAGTTGCCGCCGGGCACCGTTGTGCTCAGCGGAGTTCTGATGGCCTACCCGAGTTGGGCCGTCATCGGCGCCGCGGCGGGTCTGCTCTACAAGATAAGCGAAGAGCAGGCACCTGGCTCCGGACTGGGGAGCCCGAACCTCGTGTTCACCTTGGCCATCGTAATCGGGGCCATAGCGATGGCCCTGCCGATTGCCATCCTTCTCAGGCGGTTCCTGACAGGAGTCCTGGCCGTCACCGCCTCGGTCATCGGCTTATTCGGCTGGTTCTTACCTCACTTCGCGGGCTGATATTTTCTGTCCACGTATTCACCCGCTTGTGATGGAGGATCAAGGACGGAGTACTTCCGCCGTTGACCCAGGATCTCTCCACGACTAGAATGTGGCCTACGTCCCAGGGCGACGAGGAATTTCTTGGCGGTAATCGACCTCCACGTTCATACGGTTAGAGGCAGCGGCGACTCCAGCCTCACCCCTCAGCTTTTGATTGAGGAGGCGCTGAACATCGGACTGGACGGGGTTTGTCTGACCGAACACGCCGGCGGCTGGGAGACCGAAGATTTCCATCGCGTCTTTGATGAGGCGGGCATAACCGCCATCAGAGGTCTGGAAGTCGAGACCGACATGGGACACATCCTCGTCTTCGGACTCCACGCCTATGTCAACGGAATTCACAGGGCCTCCCAACTCAGGAAGGCCGTGGACAGTGCCGGCGGAGTCATGGTCTCGGCCCACCCATTTCGTAACCTGTTCAACCGGCGGGTCTACAACTTCAACCTGCTTTACAAAGACCCCCACGATTATCCCGAGACCGCGCAAGAGGCCGCGAGTCATCCGCTGTTCGACCTCGTTGACGATGTCGAGGTCGCCAACGGCTCCAACACCGACCGTGAGAACCGCTTTACACTGGAGGTCGCCCGCCACCGGGGCCTCGCGGGGACCGGCGGCAGCGACGTCCATTCCGTCCACGGCCTGGGCAAGTGTGTAACGGTTTTCGACGGCGAGATACGGTCCGAGGCAGATCTTATCGAGGCTGTCAAAGCCAAGGCTTTCGCCCCGGGGAAGGGACTCAACGTGGGGAGACTTCAGCCCTTCTCAGCCGATTCGATGGGCCACGTCCAAGATTAACGTCAAGCCTGTATAATCCAAGAATTCACCAGGTACCAAGGAGACGACCGTACCACTGACGACGGCGCGTGTCCTCTCTGTCGTCCAATTCTACCCGGGAGACAAACCATGTCCGCTATCAATCCAACCGTCCGACGCTGGCTTCAAGACGCTGCTGAAAACCCGGAAGGTTTCTGGTCCCGCGCCGCCGATGAGCTACCCTGGTTTCGTAAATGGGACCAGGTTTTCGAGCGGGACTACCCCACGTTCCGATGGTTTATCGGAGCCCAGACCAACCTCGCGTACAACTGTCTGGACCGACATGTTGATGATGGCAGGGGAGAACAGAACGCACTCATATACGTCAACGAGCGCGGTGACCGTCGCGTGTTCACTTATTCTCAGTTGCGCGACGAGGTGGTTCGTATCGCCGCGGCGCTGCGTGGCATGGGCATCGGCAAGGGCGACCGTATCACCATTTATCTGCCGGTCTGCGCCGAGGCCATAATGCTGATGCTGGCAACGGTCAGGATCGGCGCAATCCACTCGGTCGTTTTCGCCGGATTTGGTGCCGGTGCCCTCAGAGAGCGCATCGTCGCCAGCGGTTCGCGACTGGTCTTCACCACGGACATCACCTACCGCAAAGGCAATGACATTCCTCTCAAAGGGATCGTGGACTCGGCATTGAAGCCGGACATCGGCCCGGTCGAGAGTGTGGTTGTCTTGCGTCGTGGCGCCGATGCGCCGCCCATGACGGCGGGCCGCGACATCTACTGGCCGGACTTCCTTTCCGACTCGGATCGAAACGACGGACCCCATGTCCCAATGGAAGCCAACGAAACGGCGTACATCCTCGCCACATCCGGCACCACCGCCAGCCCGAAGCTGGTTGTGCACACCCATGGCGGGTACCAGGTCGGGGTCTTCAGCATGGGCCGCTGGTGCTTCGCCCTGAAACCCAGCGACGTCTGGTGGGCCACGTCGGACATCGGCTGGGTCGTCGGTCATAGCTACATCGTGTATGGGCCCCTCCTGTCTGGATCCACGACCATCGCTTATGAGGGGGCCCTCGACCACCCGACACCCGATTCCATCTGGAAGATCGTGGAGGAGTTCGGCATCACCGGGATCTTCACTTCACCGACGGCCGTCCGGCTCCTGATGCGCTACGGGCAAGAGGGCATTCCCAGGTCTGACATCTCATCACTCGAGCGCATTTTTTGTGCCGGTGAAGTACTGAACGCCCCTGTCTGGGAATGGCTTCAAAAAGAGGTGCTGGACGAAAAGATTCCCGTGATCGACCACTGGTGGCAGACCGAAACAGGCGGCCCTGTTATAGGTAATCCCTATGGACTGGCGACACTGCCTATAAAACCCGGTTCGGGCGGAATACCGTTGCCCGGCATGGATGTGGCTGTGCTGACCCTCGAGGGCGAGCCTGTCCCGGCCGGCGAAAAAGGCATCCTCGTCATCCGTCGCTCCTTTCCCAGTCTGACGCCCGCCCTCTGGGGGGACACTGAGCGCTACGGCACTGACTACTGGGAACGCATCCCCAACGTCTATTTCACCGGCGACTCCGCTCACATGGACGAAGACGGCTACGTCTGGTTTGCCGGCCGGTCCGATGAGATCATCAAGATAGCCGCCCATAGAATTGGGACTGTCGAGGTCGAGACGGCGTTTCTGAAGCACCGGGCGGTCGCTGAGGCCGGAGTAACCGGGCGGCCGGACGAGGTGAGAGGAGAGGTGATCTCGGCCTTCGTCGTGCTGAAGAACGATTCTCAGCCCTCTGAAGAGTTACGGCACGAGCTTCTCCAGACAGTCCGGCGGGAACTGGGCCCCGTTGCGGTAATAGGTGAACTCAACTTTGTAAACACGCTGCCCAAGACCCGCAGCGGCAAGATAATGCGCCGCGTTTTCAAGGCCATGGTCCTCGGCCAGGACCCCGGAGACATTACGACCATCGAGGACGAGGGATCGGTCGAAGAGGCCCGCCAGGCCTGGCAGCAAATGACGGCGGATATAGCGAGCTCCGAAGGCGATAGTGGCAACTGACGCATCACGCGATCTTCCGCGGACGTAGTCTTGAGAACACGGGTGCCGCGCACTGATTCACAACCCCTAAATTACAACCCATCAGGACGGTCCGTTACATTAGGCCGAAACCTGTGCCATTTACCCCGCCAATTGTTGGCGTTTTTAGAATCCGACGTCCGGTCCCGGTGGTATACTCGGTTGATCGATAATTTACTGCACCACGACTGTTCATGACCTTAATTACCGAACGAATATCACCCCTGGACGACGTGTGGGTGGCTCTCGACCTGGAGACCACCGGCCTCTCCGCCGGCGACGATGAGATAATCGAGATAGGCGCCGTCAGGTTCCGCGGTGCGGAGGTACTGGACACATTCCAGACCTTTGTTAACCCCGGACGCCGCCTCAGCGATTTCATCAAGCGATACACCGGCATTACACAAGCAGATGTGGATCGTGCACCCCCATTTTCCTCCGTGGCTGGAACGCTGGCCTCCTTCATCGGCTCCAACCCCTTCGTGGGACAAAACATCTCCTTCGACCTGGGGTTCTTGAGCAAGCGCGGACTGAGGCTTTCCAACCCCAAGGCCGACACCTGGGACATGGCCTTCGTCCTTCTGCCTGGACACTCGGACTACTCACTGGGTGGCATAGCTCGTGGGCTTGGTCTTGTCCACAGCCGTCCTCACCGGGCAGTGGAAGACGCCACGATCACCAAGGATGTCTTCCTGAGTCTTGGAGAAAAACTGAGCGCACTGGACGTCAATACCCTTGCCGAGTTGGAACGCCTGGCCAACCGCTCGTCCTGGGTACTCTCTTACCTGCTGTCCCGTCTGGCGGCCTATGAAGTCGGCTCCAAGTCGAGCGCGCTCATATCCGCCGGACTGAAGGAAGAACCACGGGTGGGCGTCACCGGAATGGACACCGAGGAGATCGGTCGGCGGCTTCAGCGCACGCGAACGTTACGCCCAAATAGAACCACCCGTGAGCTGGACGTGGACTTCGTGGCCTCGCTACTCGACGACGGCAGCCCACTTGCCGACGCCATCCCGGGATTCGAGGCCAGGCCGCAACAGATCGACATGGCACGAGCTGTCGCCGAATCCATTAATCAGGGCAAGCGACTGATCGTCGAGGCCGGTACCGGTGTTGGAAAATCCATAGCCTACCTTCTCCCCGCTCTCCTCTATGCATCGGCGAATAACCGACGCGTTGTCGTTTCAACCAACACAATAAACCTCCAGGAACAGCTGCTAAACAAGGATGTTCCCGCCCTGATCGAGGCCCTCAACCAGATGGACGGAGTCTCTGTCGCAGACACCAGATTCGCTCAGCTAAAGGGCAGGGCGAATTACCTGTGTGTGCGACGCTGGAACCACCTCCGTAGTGGCGAATCGCACTCCGATCACGAAACCCGGATGCTGGCAAAGATACTGGTGTGGCTCCAGACCACCGAATCGGGCGACAGGAGCGAGCTGAACCTCGGGTATCGAACCGCCGCCGCACCATGGGACTGGCTTTCCGCCCAGGGGGCTCTTGACTGTCTCGGTATGGGCGGCCCGTGCTTTCTCCGCTCCGCCCGGGAGAAGGCGGCGGCCTCCCACCTGGTTATCGTCAACCATGCGCTGCTACTTTCCGACCTGGTTGCCGGCGGCACTCTGATACCCCCCTACGACCTCCTGATCATCGATGAGGCCCATCACCTTGAGGACGAGGCCACAAGACATCTGGGATTCGAACTGGAACACTCCCGGATTGAAGACCACCTCAGAGGTCTCGCCGCTGAGAACGGCCCGCTTCACGGGACTGTCGCATCGTTCCGGGGCTCCGGGACCGCGGCCACCCGTCGCGACTCCGTCCAGAAGATTGTGGCGGACGCCACCGCTCTGCTTCCAACCGTGCGAAACAACACAGCCAGGGCCTTCGCAAACATCGCCTCTCTGATGTCGCCCGAGGACGAGGGTGATGCCCGCGGAACTCAGGACTACCGCATCACCTCAGGGACCCGGGCACAACCGGGGTGGTCTCAGCTAGAAATTCAATGGGAAGTCCTGGATCTATCACTGTCCGAACTGGGCGGCGCCCTACGGGACTTGGAGCTTTCGCTTGAAGGATTGGATCAGGCTGGCCTGCCCAACCACGAGGGTCTCTTGATGGAGTTAGGCAGCGCACAACAGGTCAACGGTGAGCTGCGCCAGAGACTGGCTGAGTGTATCGTTCGGCCAAAATCCGACGGTATCTACTGGGTGACCCGGGGCGGCCGAACAGATGGCCTGACTCTCCACGCGGCCCCACTCCACGTGGGCGAGACTCTGGACCACATTCTCTACGCTCAGAAAGACTGCGTGGTCCTGACCAGTGCTACTCTCAGTACCAATGGCACTTTCGACCACATTCAGGAGCGGACAGGGTTCGATGATGCCGACGAACTCCTACTGGGTTCGCCGTTTGACTACCCACGGGCTGCGATGGTGTGCGTGGCCGATGACATGCCCGAACCCTCGTCCTGGGCCTACCAGGGAGCAATGGAGCAGGCTATCGTGGACGCTGCTCAAGCCGTTGGTGGCCGAACCATGGTCCTGTTCACCTCTCACGCGTCGCTCCAGACGACCGCCAATGCGATACGCGCGAGCCTCCGGTCTAGCGGTATCAACGTCCTTGCACAGCGGATAGACGGAACACCCCAGCAGCTCGTCCAGAGATTCCTCGCGGAGCCCAAGTCGGTCCTCCTCGGTACGGCCAGCTTCTGGGAGGGTGTTGATCTGGCAGGAGATTCGCTTAAGGTCCTGATCGTAGCCCGATTGCCCTTCAGCGTCCCAACCGAACCACTATTCGCCGCCCGCTCGGAACTCTACGAACAGCCCTTTACCGAATTCGCCGTACCTCAGGCGATCCTTAGACTTCGCCAGGGGTTCGGGCGCCTTATCAGAACAAAAACTGACAGAGGCGTCGTCGTGATCCTGGATCGGCGCGTGACATCGCGAAGATATGGCAGCCTCTTCCTGGAATCACTCCCGCCGGTGACACTGGCCAATTGCACCCTGCGCGAGCTGTCCCAGCAGATCCGGGACTGGGTGGAGGTGTAGGCCATGCTGATTCCTCTGGACCGGCCCTTCGACCTGGCCAGTACTCTGGAGTGTGGGCAGGCCTTCCGTTGGCGTCGAGAGGCAGATCGGAACGGATGGTACCAGGGCGTTGTTTTCGATAACATCGTCGAACTACGGCAGGAGCCGGACGGCATCGAGTTCCTCTGCGCTCCGGACGACGAATCGGTCCTGGAATCCCTGCTGCGCGACTACCTGAGGCTCGACGACGATCTGGAAGCTATCTACCGCTCAATCGGCGTGGACGAGCACATCGACGCCGTCGTCGGGCGTTACCGGGGTATGCGTATTCTGCGGCAAGACCCCTGGGAGTGCCTCGTTTCCTTCGTCTGTTCGGCCAACTCGAACATACGCCGAATCAGCGCCAATATGGAGGACATCGCCGACGCCTTTGGGCGTCCCGTCCGGTTGGGGAAGCGGGTACGGCACACCTTCCCTCGGCCCGGCGAACTGGCCGGAGCAGGCGAGCAGCCGTTGCGGGAGCTAGGCCTGGGATTCCGGGCCAAATATGTTGCCGCGGTCTCCACTGCTGTTGCCGACGGGACAGTGGACCTCTTCGCACTGCGCGAATCTTCCTACGGGGAGGCGCTGGAGGCGTTAACGGCACTTCCCGGAGTCGGCGACAAGGTCGCCAACTGCGTTCTGCTCTTTTCCCTCGATAAACCGGAGGCCTTCCCGGTTGACGTTTGGATTCAGCGGGTGATGCGAGACTGGTACGCGGATGAATTCGGTAAATCCACGGACAGAAAAAACTCAAAAACAGAGATGCGACTATGGGCCCAGAATTACTTCAAGTCCTACGCAGGCTACGCCAACCAGTACCTGTTCCACGATATACGGCTCCAGTCGAGGAACAGCCATGGAAATTCGGGATGATTACGGGGCATATCGCAGGTGAGGGATATTTCTCGGCGCAAGCTCTAGGCGTTCTTGTACGGCTTTAAGCCCTGTGCTATCCTACTTGTGGTCGGGGAGTGGCGCAGCTTGGTAGCGCACCTGCATGGGGTGCAGGGGGCCGCTGGTTCGAATCCAGTCTCCCCGACCAGGAGACCCCTTAACCCTCGGTTCTTCACCTTACACCAACCCCCACGGTACGCCATTGATGCCCGCCAGGCGACCGTTTCATTTCGGGCAGGAAGCGACGATCACACCAGGGTTGATAAGGCGAGTTTCGGCCCAAGGCCCTGATAGGTTTTGCTGAGCAGGACCCGAACTGCGGTTAGCCGAAAGGCCACCACCACTTTTTCGCCGGCTTCGCTGTTGCTTCCGGTTTTGGGGGCGGTGGTTCGTGCGCGACTCGAGACGCCGATAGTCCGATCGGAGCCCCGCCGAACACGTTGGGTATTAGCTCGACCAGGGTTTCCTGGTCTTCCAGCGAAAAATCTCTTGCCAGTGTCTGCACCAACCCGACCTGGCGCATTGCCTGGGTGCCGGATATTTTCTTCATTACGTCGTCAAACGCATCGGACATATGCTTGGCCACCGCTCGATCCAGTGTCAGCCAGGCCCGAAGCCGGGATACGGTGAATTTACGCAACTCATCGTCCGTCAGGTCATACTCAGCCCGGGCCATCGCCAGTCTACGTTCTGCCCGTTCCGATTCTGGTAATCCGTTCAGTTCGGTGAGTATCTCCACCATTCGAGCCTGCAATTTCTCGGGCTCAAGAGCAACCAGCGCTCTCCATTCCTTGTCAACCGCTTCTTCAGATGTGGTCATCTCAGTTCCCTCCCGTAACACATGGGGCTACTTGATTGAAATCCCGCTGAGAACAAATCTTGACGACTCTCTGGTCAGTGGATGCCCGCAACGGTACGACGGTGCCTGTTGTGGCTAATCTGTCGGAAGCATACCCCTGACACTGGGATTTTACAAGCCTCAAACCGGTGATGGTCCGCGTGACAAATTCCGGACTGACACTGGTGAATCACGTAAGTATTTGCTATGGTTCGGACACAGCTATCGGGCAAACCGAGGTCGGTCACCAATGGCGACGAAAAGTGAGCCGTCTACACTGCGTAAAGCCGTCCAAGAGTCCATCGACCAGGAGGTCTTGAGACACCCAAATTCCTACGATACATCGCGCAAGTCTATGGGCCGAAAGGTCTTCGCCCGACATTGGAGCACATGATCGCAATGACCGGGGGATGGTTCTGCTCATCACCGGTTCAGGGTCATGTTCTCGGCGCTCACAGCCCCAATTACGTGGCCGAACTTTTGAAGTGGAGCAGCGGTCAGGGCGCCCTATTGGCTGTCAACTCCCATTCCTCACAGTCCTCACACGGCGTTAATCTGGTCTCACTGGTCGAAGCGATACTGGCTGGCTACAAATCAGCGGCCCGCGGCGAGCCGGTCGGTCTGCCGCCGCCGAGAACCTGATGCAGCCTGTCGCCCCCGCGATCCCGGTTATGGAGGAAGAGCAGCCATGAAAATAGTTGACACCCACTGCCATGCCGGCCACAACTGGTTTGAGCCCGTCGAGCTACTCATCTATCAGATGGACGCCAACGACGTGGAGCATGCCGTCCTCATACAACACGGGGGAAATTTCGACGCCACCTACATCCTGGACTGCGTCACGGGCTACCCCGGCAGATTCGCCGCTGTTGTAATAGTTGATCACCGACGATCCAACGCTCTCTCTGAGCTTGAGCGATGGGCCGCCGGGGGTGCTGCGGGTATTCGGCTGGGCCCGTCCGACCGCTCACCTGGACATGACCCTTTGGCCATTTGGAGGAAGGCGTCCGAACTCGGGCTTGTGGTGAGCTGCCAGGGGACCGTCAGAGAATTCGCCTCCAAGGAATTCCGCAGCCTGGTAGCCGAACTCCCGGATCTGACGGTGGTAATCGAACACCTGGCCGGTGCCGTTGAGGGCATGGAACCGCCATACCAGATGTTCAGGGAGGCCCTTCTGCTTGCGGGTTATCCCAACACTTATATCAAGGTACCCGGACTCGGTGAGTTCAGTCCCCGCCCGTCGGTCATGCGCCCTGCCTTCGGGTTCGACCAGACTCCGCCGCTTATAGAGTTGGCCTATCGTGCCTTCGGCCCCAGGCGCATGATGTGGGGCAGCGACTATCCTCCCGTAAGCAGCCGCGAGGGATATCGCAATGCCCTCCTCGGGGTCAAGGACCACCCGGCCCTCACGGACGATACCGACAAGGAGTGGGTAATGGGAAAGACCGCCCTCTCGGTATTCAAGTTCGACTAGTGTCTGCTCCGGGCTTGGCCGTGGTCGGTGAGGCTCATCAATGTCGGCCAGACATGGGATCTGGGCGATAGGGGTTACCATAGGGAGCCACGCCCTATCTGGTGATGGTTTCAATAGGCACACTAAGTAATATTTAATGATTTCCTGACGGCCTGTTGTAAAAACCGCTTTACCACGTGGACAGGTATGGCCAGGCCGACTTCGGGACCCGTCATCACGGTGTTCATGCCTACCAACCGGCCATGGACATCTATCAACGGTCCTCCCGAGTTGCCGGGTCGAACGTTTAGAGCCACCGTCACCCATTCCCGCTTGGACGGAGGCAACTCCGGCCACTGTGAACCCGAACCGATTACCACGCCGGCCGTGACCGCACCGATCACCCCCCATGGGTGCCCAAGTGCAAGCACCAGCTGGCCTGGTTTTAGCCGGCTCGAATCGCCCAACTCGATGTTGGGGAGGTCCGTCGCCGTCACGCTCAACGCTGCCAAGTCCAGGCCGGTGTCGTTCGCCAGCACCGCAGCCGGTAAGGTGCGACCGTCAGCTAGGATGACACGTAGCGTGCCGCGCCCCGCCACGCCACGTGTGAGTTGGTCAGAACAAGCCCTTGGGGGTGCCATATTGTTCCCGCGCCGGCTCCTTGTCCATCGTTTTCTATACGTACGAGGCAGCACTTAGCCTTAGCGACGACCTCCGTGATCTCCCGGTTAAGTTGTTGAAGCAATGTAACCACTTCGCCATTCTCAGCCACGTTCCCCGACGGTCACCGATACCTCACTGGTTTGACCACCTCTAATCATGCGAACCGGTAGCGCTTCACCCACCGTATCGCCGCTCAGCATGGTCAACAGATCGTCTAATTGCCGTGTTGGCCGCCCGCCGACCGCCACAATGATGTCACCCAGCAGCAGTCCGCTCTTCTCGGCGGGGCTATCGGGCTCCACGGAGACCAGGATCAGACCTGTCTTCTGACCGATCTCTTTGGCTGGACCTGCCGGTAGGCGCACCGGCTGCGCGCCTACTCCGAGATAACCCCGGCGGACTCGTCCATGGGCTAGCAGCTCCTCGACAACTCGTTCCAATGTTGTGGTTGGGACCGTCAAAGAGATACCCCGTAACATGGCCGAAGTGTTCAGGCCCAGAGCTTGCCCATCCGCATCTACCAGCGGGCCGCCGGAAAGGCCCGGATACATCACCACGTCGGTCTGCAGGTAGCGGTCCATGCGCCCGCCCGCCGGTGTCCTCCAGCCGTTGTCATGAGCGCTTACGATCCCTAGAGTCGCCATAGTTGTCGCTCCTGGCCTGCCCAGGGCCAGCACCAGGTGTCCCACCCGGACGCTGTCCGGTCCCGCCCAGGTTGGAGCCTCTAGGTCGGAGGCATCGGCACGGAGTGCCGCCAAGTCGGTGGTTGGGTCCCTGCCGATCAGCGTTGCCGGCGTTGTCCGTCCATCCGAAAACCCGATTCTTATATTGTCGTCCCGTTCCACCACGTGGTGGGCCGTCACAATGACACCGTCCGACGACCAGACGATGCCGCTGGCGGGAAGTCGGCGCCTGGCCTCGACTCGTACCACGGCCGGACCAGCCGCCTCCACAATCTGCGCCAGGTCATCGGAGAGTCTAGATACAATCTCTGACATTTTCTACCTCAGGCTATTTCTCGATGTTTGCCACAGCAACCCTGACGGTGCTACGTTTCGCCCATCGGACTCAGCCTGACAGCGTCAGAAACCACGCACACGAGCCATTCGGGTAGTAATACACCTGGAAATATGGCCAGGCTAGAGAACAATCAGGCCCAGGCGAGTGGCCTGAATAACCGCCTCGGTCCTGCTCTGAACCCCAAGCTTTCCGAATATGGAGTTGACGTGAAACTTGACGGTGTGCTCGCTAATACCGAGCCGGTTCGCAATGGTCTTGTTTGGGAGCCCCTCGGCCAACAAGCCCAGCACCTCTACCTCTCGTGGTGTTAGCGGTACGGTCGCCCTGGGCAGGGCTTGTGCGCCGCCGGGCCACGCTGCGGTGGACAGCGCGAGGTCGGCCACCACCAGACCTGCGGAGACCGCTGCCGCAGCCGTCAGTAGGCTGGCCGCGTCCGAATCGCGGAGTAATATGCCGCGTGCACCGGCGGCCCGAGCCGCGGACGCGTCGGCCTCGTGTGACACCAACGCCACGATTGGAATGCCAACCTCCTGGAAATCAGATAGGGCCTCGATCTGAGCTGCCGGATCCCATCCGAGGTCCCAGACCAGAACGTCCGGGCTATAAACGTCCAGAGCCGACTGCAACTCGTCTACTCCCCCAACCCTGCCCACAACCGCGCATCCCGGTTTGGTCCGCCAGCATGGCGTCCAGCCCTGCCCGGGCCAGCGGGTCCTCCGCTACTATCAAAATCCGAAGATCGTTCATTTCACTTCAACGCTAAAAAATACACCTGAGATGGATGGCGCTCGGCTGAGGGATGATGCCCGGCCCGAAGCTCGGCCCGGCCGTCTTGACTCGCCGGATACATCTTAATATACTCCGGCCGTGTCCGATGGCGGAATCTGGAAAGCTTCCTGTTATTTTCACGGTGCAGTGGAGAGGGTGGGCGCACCTGGCGTCCGCCCTCTGTTGATGCCAGGGAGACGAACGATGACGGCAAAGTTTATCACCACAGATAATCTCAAGACAGCTCTGCCCGACACCTCCTCAGACCTGACTTTAAAGGGTTTGGAGGGCAACCTACAGGTGTACCGGGACACGTACGGCATCCCTCATGTCCAAGCTCAGTCACTGCACGATGCCTTCTTTGGGCAGGGGTTTGTAGTCGCCCAGGACCGTCTCTGGCACATGGACTATGACCGTCACAGGGCCTACGGGCGCTGGGCTGAGTTCGCCGGACATACGGCCATCGAGCAGGACCGCCAGATGCGTCGCTTCCAGATCGCTCCCAGCGTCTCCGAGGACTACCTGCATCTCGACGACGAGACCAGGGCGATGCTCGACGCGTACGCCGCCGGGGTCAACGCCTTCATCGAGACCACCGACTCCCTGCCCGTTGAGTACGGGTTGGTCGATAGCACGCCGGAGCAATGGCAGCCCTGGGACTGTCTGGCGGTGTTCAAGGTACGCCATATCCTGATGGGCGTGTTTGAAAGCAAACTCTGGCGGACACGGCTTGTCAACACCCTCGGTCCTGAGAGAGCGGCGGAGATACTGCGCGGGTACCAGCCGGGCCATCTACTCATCCTTCCACCGGATACCGAATATGAAGGTCCGATTCTCGACGCTCTTAAAGACCTGAGCAAAGGCGTCGAGGCGGTCGCCTGGCTCCAGGACGCCGAAGCAGGCAGCAACAACTGGGCCCTCGCCGGAGGCCGTACCGCCTCCGGTAAACCCCTGGTCGCAGGCGACCCTCACCGGGCCCTGGACACTCCCAGCGTCTACTACCAGAACCATCTGTCCTGCCCAGAATTCGACGTCGTCGGCCTCTCCTTTCCCGGGTTCCCAGGGTTCCCGCACTTCGGCCACAACTCCAACGTCGCATGGTGTGTGACCCATGCCATGGCCGACTACCAGGACCTGTACGTCGAGCGGTTCAAAGAAGACGACCCCACACAATACGACTGGAAAGGCCGGTGGAGCCGCGCTCAGGTCCGCCGTGAGATCATCGAGGTCAGAGACGGCCCCACAGAGGAGATCAAGGTAACGCTCACCCACCACGGTCCCATCGTCGTGGGTGACCCGGCCGATGGGTACGGAATCGCCTTCAAGTACACAGCCACAGCCCCGGCCAAGCCAAACCACGGCTTCGAGTCGGTCTTGCCAATGCTGAGATCAACCACCGCCGATGAGCTAGAGGAGTCGATGCGGGAGTGGGTGGACCCCTGTAACAACTTCGTCTATGCCGACATCCACGGCGAGATCGGATACCTGTACCGGGGCGAGGTGCCGGTCCGGTCCTCGGCCAACGGATGGCTGCCGGTGCCCGGCTGGACAGGCAAGCACGAATGGCGGGGCCTCATACCCTTCGAGGAGATGCCTAGGGTACGGAATCCGGACACCGGATACATCGTGACCGCCAACAACCGCGTGGTCGGACATGACTACCCTCACTACCTGGGACTGGATTACGCTCCCGAGTTCCGCGCCCGCCGGATTCTAGAGCGGATCAAAGTCCTGGACTCAGCCACTGTGCAGGACATGGCCTCCGTCCATGCCGAGCGGCTGTCGATGCCAGCCCAGACCTACAAAGTGCTACTGGACGGGATAGCGCCCCTGGACGAGCTCTCCACCAAGGCCGGGGAACTTCTTGCAGGATGGGACGGGACCATGGACAAAGAGCTGGTGGCACCGACAATCTACAGCGCCTTCCGGCTCCGCCTCCACCAGGCCGCCGCCCGGCACCTGTTAGGGCCCTTCGCCGAGGAGATATTCTCGGCCACTGGAAGAGGGTCCATGGTGTTCATGATCCAGTTCTCGAACCTGGTGCTTTCTCTGGTTACCGACCAAAACACATCGCTATTGCCGTCGGGCACCGACTGGCCGTCCCTGGCGGCCCGAGCGCTAGCCGACGGCGTTTCCGACTTGAGGCGACGCCTCGGCGACGACATGGATTCCTGGCAGTGGGGCAGGATCCACCACACCCGGCCTCGGCACACCCTCTCCGACGCCTTACCCGAACTGGCCGGGCTTCTGGACCCGCCCTCGATACCCATGGGCGGCGACGGCGATACACCTCAGGCCGCCAGCTATTCACCGTTAGACCCTTTCATCATGACCGGGATGTCGGTGGCCCGTTATGTTTTCGACCTGAGCGACTGGAACAACTCGGCGTGGGTGACGCCCCTGGGCGCCTCGGGCCATCCCGGCAGCCCCCACTACTCCGACCAGGCCCCGGTCTGGGGCGAGGTCCAGCTCATTCCCATGCTCTACGACTGGGACCGGATCATCGCCCAGGCCGAGACCCGGCAACACCTCACACCTGGATAGGAGGCATATTTTCATGGCCGAGACCTACGAAGGCTCCCACCAGCAGTACGACGTTACCAGCGAGCTTAATGTCATGGTCCAGATGCGGGACGGCGTAAGGCTGGCCACAGACATCTACTTCCCGGCCATCGGTGGGCGAAAGGCGGAGGGAAAATTCCCCGCAATCCTGGAGCGGACGCCCTACGACAACTCCGTCCCTAAGGCCGTAACCAATGCCAGGTTCTTAGCCCGCCGGGGCTATGTCTGCGTGATCCAGGATGTTCGCGGCCGCTTCGAATCGGAGGGGGAGTGGTATCCCTTCGCCAAGGAGGCTCACGACGGTTACGACACTGTCGAGTGGCTGGCCGCCCAGCCCTGGAGCGACGGCAAGGTTGGCACCATGGGTGACTCCTACGCCGGCAGCGACCAGGCCGCCCTGGCGACCCTCAACCCACCCCACCTATCCACCATGATCGTGGCCGTCGGCGCCTCCAACTACTACCACAGTTCCATGAGGCAGAACGGCACCCTGGAGCAGCGGTTCCTGATCTACGCTTTCCGGATGGCCGCGGCCCGGAGCAGAGAGGCCGAGCAGGACCCGGCCCTGGAGGCCGCGCTGACAGAGACCTACACAAACCAGATGCCCGAGATAGTCAACCAGTTCCCGCTGGTGGAGGGCGCCACACTCCTACGCAGAGCCCCCATGTACGAGCGCTGGGCAATTGATCTTCAGACCCACGGCGACTACGACGACTACTGGAAGCAAAGGGGCTACGCACCTTCGGAGTACTACGACGAGCACGCCGATGTGCCGACTCTCTATCTTGGCGGCTGGTACGACTCATACCCCCGCAACACCTGCGCGAGCTACATGGCGCTGAGCCGGGCGAAAAAATCGCCGCAGCGGTTGCTGATGGGGCCCTGGACTCACGGAGCTTACGAGGTCACCTACTCCGGAGACCTGGACTTCGGCACCGACGCCCATATCAAATACCTGGATCTGAAGCTGGCATGGTTCGACCGCTACCTCAAAGGGATGCGGACCGAGGTTGCCGACTGGTCGCCGGTTCGGATCTTCACCATGGGCACCGGAGACGGGAGACGGACAACCAGGGGCGCCCCGGGGCCGGACTCGGGCTACCCGGAGGGGCACATCAGCCACGGCGGCTACTGGCGCAGCGAGCCCGACTGGCCCCTTCCCGGTACGATCTACTCCCCGCACTATCTCCACGCCGACGGTTCGCTGTCGCGACAGAAACCGGATAACGAGGCTTCCGGACCCAGCACGTACACCTTCGACCCGAAGAACCCTGTTCCGACCATCGGCGGGGGCATATCGGCCGCCGAGCCCATCATGGTGCCAGGCGGCTACGACCAGCGCGGGAATCCGAGATTCTTCGGATGCAAGGACACACTGCCATTGAACTCTAGGCCCGACGTTCTCAGCTTCCAGACGCCTGAGTTGGAAACAGAAGTGGAGGTCACGGGGCCTGTCGAGATGCACCTCTGGGCGTCGTCATCGGCGGTGGACACCGACTTCACGGCCAAGCTGGTGGACGTGCATCCGCCCAGCGCCGACTACCCAGACGGGCTGGCCATCAACGTCACCGACTCCATCATCAGGGCCCGGTATCGCAACGGCTGGGAGAAGTCCGAGCTAATGACGCCTGGGGAACCCTACGAACTCGTCTTTCAGCTTTACCCCACGTCCAACATCTTCCGGCGCGGTCACCGGATAAGGTTGGACATCAGCAGCAGCAACTGGCCCCGGTTCGACGTCAACCCCAACACCGGCGGGCCTCTGGGCCAGGAGCGGAGCTATCAGGCGGCGCACCAAACGATCTATCACGACGCCGACCATCCCTCGCACATCGTCCTTCCGATACAGAAAGGGTAGGGGACAAAACCGAGCGGGGTCCGGTCGATTTTCTGTGACATTTCGTGACATTCCGTGCCACCTGGAAGGGTTGGCGGTAGTGGGCCGGTACTGTTCAAGTTATCCATAAACGAAGACGGTTGTGAAAGAGACATAGTCCATATAGAACTATTGTGCTACATGCGTCAATGCCACGTACGAGTGCTCTTGCCCTTGCCGAAATCTCCGATGATCGCGAGTAATACACGGAGTCAAGCCCGACCAGATCAGAATTCCTGAGCCTCATCCCAGAACAGGACTCGACTACGGGCCTATTCTGTAGTCTTCCAATCGGCCCTGGGATCTCCCGGTTCGATGGCGAACTCGGCCACGGCGTCGTGGACCAGTTCTATCCCAAGACCCGGCCGGTCGGACGGCCATATCGCGCCGTCGTGGTACTCGAACATGGGCGTGATGATCTTTGCGAAGTCCTCGAACCAGGTGTGCAGACACTCCTGACGGTACAGGTTCGGTGTGGCCATGCACACATGGAATCCGGCCATGATGGCCACCGGCCCCAGGGCGTCGTGGGGGCTGAAGGGCACGTAGTATGCTTCGGCCATCGCCGCGATACGTCTAAGTTCGCTGATGCCGCCAGCCCATGCCACGTCGGGCATTATGTAGTCGGCAAGACGCTGCTCCAGCACAGGCACGAAGTCGTAGCGAGTGAACAGCGACTCGCCTACCGAGATTGGGACGTCCGTGTTTTCGCGCACCTGCTTGAGGGCGCCGTGATTCTCCGGCGGCACCGGCTCCTCGTACCAGGTCAGGTCCAGCGGCTCCAGCGCTCTGGCCGCCTGAATCGCACTGGGTACGTCAAATCGGGCGTGAGCGTCCACCATGATCTCGTATCTCGGCCCCACCGCCTCGCGTATGGATGAGACCCAGTCCACGGCATCCGCTATCTGCACAGGCGTGAGACTCTCCAGAATGGAAGCGCCCTGAAAAAGCCCTCCTCCTGTCCGTGATGAGCCGAAAGGGTCCGTCTTGATAGCTTCGTAACCCGCATCTTTGGTCGCCCTGGCCTCGGCCGCGACGCCGTCCAGGTCCACGATATTTTGGCGCGCGTCGTGCACATGGGTGTACAG
>CAZEDC010000146.1:0-10664 GCA_964510985.1 uncultured Dehalococcoidia bacterium | reverse complement strand
AGTTATACCAATGCCCTTCCCATCTCGCGGGATAGTGCATTGAAGTCGTAGTTCTCTTTTCTCACCCTCAAATCGTAATAGAGGAGCGTAGTCGCTATGGCCAACAGCGGCGGCACGGCGACAGCAACTATCAGACCGCTCCGATCCTCAAAAGCGGTTCCCGACACCGTATTCCCGTCGGGCGCGACCAGGCGGGACGCCACGGCGAATGGGGCCGCAAGGACGAGCCCCAGGCCTAAAAGTACGAGCAGCAACACGACCGTAATACCGAAAACCCTCCACCAGTTTCCCTGAACCAGATGGAAGCTACGCTTTAACGCATCCAGCGGTTTGCGGCCTTCTACGACCACCGCCTGCGAAGACAGGGACCAGTACACCATAACGACGATCATAACAATGGCCGGAACTACAATCACGGCCAGCAGCAATCCCAACCCTGTTACAACCGCCAGAACCACCGCCAGTGTCAACAGGGATGCGATGCGTCCCCAGACCCTGGCATAACAGGCACTGATGTCTACCTCACCGGTGAGGTAGTGCTGACCCACGGCAAACACCACTCCAGCGTAAGCGCACGCACCCGCTAATGCGGTGAGCAGCCCCACGATAACGAACGTTGCCATTCCTCCACTCGTTATCAGCGTCAGAAGACTTGCAGGTACCTGGACTATCGCCACCAGGGCCAGGAGCCGTCTGAAATGTTTGCCGTATATGGCGAAGGTCTCGTTCAGGAGGTCTCCCAAGCCTCTGGCGGGGAGACTATTTCGGTGGTCTTCCACTTAATCGCTCCGTCGGCCTGTTTGGGTCACACCCGCCGCTTCTTCCGCGGCCGACAGCCATTATGCGGTATCGGCGTTACGTCTCGGATGCTGGTGACCGCCAGGCCCATGGCCTGCAATGAACGGATCGCTGCCTCTCGACCGGCGCCCGGGCCCCGTACGTACACCTCGATCTGGCGGAGGCCGTGCTCTCTTCCCTTCCTGGCGGCGTCCTCGGCGGCCCTCTGAGCCGCAAACGCCGTGGACTTGCGTGAGCCACTGAAACCGACGGTGCCCGCACTACCCCATGCCAGCACGTTTCCGCTGGGATCGGTCAACGTAATCAGCGTGTTGTTGAACGTCGATTGGATATAGGCCCTTCCGACCGGTACGGACTTTCTCTCTCGACGTCTCGTTCTTGGTTTCCTGGGCATTTCTTTCTCCCTGCGGTTTACCCCAGACCTTGTTCTGAGCAAACCTCGGACAGTTTTAAGCTATTCGTTCGTGTTATATTTTCCTGTCAGCTTGGGTGGCGCTCCCATTACTTCCGGGTCACGGTATGACGGCGGCCTGCGACCGGTCTGCGGTGGCCTCGTTTGGCCCGTGCGTTGGTCCGAGTACGCTGGCCCCTGACAGGCAGCCCTCGACGATGGCGTAGCCCCCGGTAGCTCCCTATGTCGATGAGCCGCCGTATATTCATGTTGATCTCGCGTCGAAGGTCTCCTTCAACCTTTTTCTCGCGGTCAACGATCTCCCTGATGCGAGTCAGGTCGGTCTCGGTCAGGTCCTTGACTCTCGGATTTCCTTCGAGACCGGCCTTTTCGACGATATCCTTGGCCTGGGTTGCACCTATGCCAAAGATGGTCCGCAACGAGATTTCGACCCTTTTATTGTCGGGAATGTTTACACCGGCTACTATTGCCATTTTTCCCCCAGCGGGCAGACCCGGAGGTCTAACCCTGCCTCTGCTTGTGTTTTGGGTTCTCGCAGATGACGAACACCCGCCTGTTACGCCGGACGATCTTGCATTTGGCGCATCGTACTTTTACCGATGCCGAAACCTTCATGATATCTCTCCGATATTGGCCACCCGACCTTGACGGGACGTGTACCCGGTCTTCCATCGTCCATGACCGAGTGCCGCCCACTTTAATCGGGAATTCAATTGCCGGCCCCGTTCAGGCTTGTCAGGACTTCGGCGCCCTCTTCTGTTATCACGATGGTATCCTCGAAATGGGCCGAGAGACTGCCATCGGCGGTCGCCACGGTCCAGCCATCGTCAAGTTGCGTTGCCTCCCAGCCGCCGATGTTGAGCATGGGCTCGATGGCGATGGTCATGCCTTTCCTGAGTAGGAGGCCCCGTCCAGCGATCCCGTAGTTCGGTACCTGCGGCTCTTCGTGCAGAGCCCGGCCGATACCGTGCCCCACGTACTGCCGGACCACCGAGTAGCCGAGGCTCTCGGCATATCCCTGCACGGCGGCCGAGATATCACCTATGCGACGACCGGCTCTCGCCTCCGCTATTCCGAGTTTTAGTGCCTCCCTGGTTGCGTCGATAAGACGGCGGCTATCCTCTTCAATCTCGCCAACGCCCACAGTGAAAGCGGCATCTCCATGAAAGCCGCCCACGATGGCGCCTATGTCCACACTCAGAATCTCGCCCTCTCGAAGCACTCTATCGCTGGGGATGCCATGTACAATCTCGTGGTTCAGAGACACGCAGATCGTTGCCGGGAACGGGATAGGTCCCCCGGCAGCGTACCCCTTGAACGATGGTATGGCACCCTGTCGAGTTATCTCCTCTTCAGCTATACGGTCCAACTCCTTTGTCGTGATCCCGGGACCAATGCTCTCTATCAGGCGAGTCCTTGTGTCGGCCACAATTCTTCCCGCCTGCCGCATCAGGTCCAGCTCTTTGGATGATTTTAACGAGACGCCACTTGGACGTCTGTCCGCCATTTTCAGAGTGTAGTTAATAGGTCACACCTACTTGATTGATTACCGGCCAGACCTCTCGCACTATCGACTTTCCACGTGTGAGACACTGGCGACCAGTTCTCGCCCAACACTGTCGATGGAGCCCTCCCCATCTATTTCCTCTAGCTTGCCTGCTTCCCGATAGTACTGCACCAGCGGTTCCGTCTCCTCGGCATATACCTGTATCCTCTTGGTCACGGCGTCCGGTCTGTCGTCTTCACGCTGGTACAACTCGCCCCCGCATCGATCACACTTATCGGCCTCCCGCGGCGGCGATGAGTGCATATGATAAGGCGTCTGGCACGCACTGCATATGAGCCGACCGGAAAGCCTCCGGACCAACTCGTCCTTTTGCACATTAATAAACAGGACCTTGTCAATTCCACCCCTGTCTTCCAGCTCTGCGTCCAGGGCATTAGCCTGGCCCAGCGTACGAGGGAACCCGTCCAGGACGAACCCCCTCGACCGGTCAGGAGCGTTGATCCACTCCATTATCATTTTTATCGTTACCTCGTCGGGTACGAGCACTCCCCGGTCCATATACGAGCGGACTAACTTGCCCAGCGAAGTCTCGTTCCTCTGATGCTCTCTGAACAGGTCGCCCGACGATACCCGCGATACG
Source organism: uncultured Dehalococcoidia bacterium (assembly GCA_964510985.1). Classification (GTDB taxonomy): domain Bacteria; phylum Chloroflexota; class Dehalococcoidia; order Lucifugimonadales; family CAZEDC01; genus CAZEDC01. Next base: position 7,307 of record CAZEDC010000146.1, on the reverse strand, counting down.
CCCAGGGCATCGGCAATCCGAGCCGCCTGGGTGCCTTTTCCGGCTCCGGGAGGGCCCAGCAGGACAATCTTCAAATGCGGCCCTCTCCATTTTCGCTCATGCTCTAGACCCTCACCGCTAACGTATGAATCCTTCGTAGTTCCGCATCAGCAACTGTGCCTCAAGCTGGCGCATGGTGTCCAACGCAACTCCCACCATTATCAGGAGGCTGGTGCTGCTAAGGGTCAAGGCGCGCACATCTGTGGCCTGAGTCACAAAGAATGGCAGGATGGCGATCACCCCAAGGAACAAGGCTCCTCCCCATGTTATCCGGAGAATAACCCGGTTGAGATACTCCTGGGTCGGGCGGCCGGGACGAATACCGGGTATGAATCCCCCGTTGCGTTGCAGGTTCTCGGACAGATTCTGCTGTTGGAAGATAACCATGGTGTAAAAGAAGGTGAATATCACCACGAGGAAGAATACAGCCGCCCAGTACGGGAAGTTGCCGGGGTCCAGAGTGTTGGCGAAGAACCGCGCGAAGCGGGCGAGGAAGTCGTCGCTTAACGGGTTCCTGAAATAGCTGGCGATGGTCGCCGGTAGGATGATAATGGAAAAAGCAAAAATCAACGGGATCATTCCCGCGGAATTTACGCGCAGGGGTAGGAAGGTAGAACCGCTCTGTCGCTGCATTCTTCCACCGCGAAACACGCTCCGGCCATACTGGACGGGCACCCTTCGCTGCGCTTCGTTGAACTTCACGATGAAGAAGATGATGACGAAGCCAAAGATCGCCAGAAGCAAGAGGCCGCCCATCTGGCCGTCTTCCAGGAAGCCCCGTCCGACGACCTGTGGGAAACGCGCGACGATGCCGCCGAAGATAATCAACGATATCCCGTTGCCCAGGCCGCGTTCGGTGATCAACTCTCCCAGCCACACGAGGAACATGGTGCCCGCCACCATTGACACGACCATGGCCATCGTGTGCAGGTTCAATCCAAAGTCCACGGTTGGGAGCACGCCGGATTGGCGGAGCAGCGTCAGCTGGCCCCAGCCCTGCAGGAACGCTATGGGAACGGTCAGCCAGTGGGTGAGCTGGTTGATACGCTGGCGTCCGGCTTCGCCCTCCTGAGCCAGGGCTTTCAAGCTTGGGAGCACCGGCGTTAATATCTGCATCACGATGGAGGCCGTGATGTAGGGGTAAACGCCCAGGGCCGCCACGCTTAGATTGGCGAGCGCACCGCCGCTGAAGAGGTCGAGAAATCCCAGTAGCGCCTGCTGATCGAATGCCTGTCTCAGGGCCTGGGTGTCCACGCCCGGGACCGGTACGTGCGCCACGAAGCGGAATATCACCAACAGGCCCAGGGTGAAGAGTATCTTGCCACGCAGGTCGGGTATCCGCATGGCGTCCAGCATGGACTGGATAAGCTGCGGCCTGGAGACCTGCTCTTTCTTGGCGGCCTGAGACGAGCGCATCAGCCGATAACCCTCACGCTTCCGCCTGCGGCCTCGATTTTCTCTCGTGCCGACCTGGAGAACTTATGGGCCTCGACCGTCAACGGTACGTCGAGTTCTCCCCGTCCCAGCACTTTGACTGGCTTGCCGAGGTTCTTGGCAAAACCCCTGTCAACCAGGGTCTGCGGCGTTATTTCGCTGTTAGCGGGGAATCTGGCCAACCAGTCCAGGTTCACCTCTTTGTATTCCCTGCGAAAGATGTTGGTGAACCCGCGAACCATGGGCAGCTTCTTGATCAAGGAGAGCTGTCCGCCCTCGAATCCAAGACGCACACCGCCTCCGCTCCGGGACTTCTGGCCCTTCATCCCTCGGCCGGACATGCTACCGTACCCGCTGCCGTCGCCCCGGCCGATCCTCTTTCGGGACCGATTGGAGCCTTTCTGCGGTCTCAGGTTGTGTTGCTGCATTATAATGGGTTACTCCTGGTCCGACGGGGGAGCCTCGGCCACTTCCACCAGGTGTTGCACCTTGTTGACCATCCCTCTAATAGACGGGGTGTCCTCGTGCAGCACGGTGTGATTCAGCCGCCGAAGTCCCAGACTGGCGATGGTCTTTCGCTGGGTCCTTGTAAACCCGATCGTGCTCTTTTTCCAGGTGACCGATATCTTAGTCATTTGTCTGCGTTCTCAGGTAATTTCAGTTCGTAGTAGCCGCACCCGACCCAGCGGTACTTTCGGTCTCGGTCCCGTCAACGAAACGCCGCCGTTTGGCCAACTCCTCCTCGGGGTCCTTCATAGAGGCCAGTGCTTTGAAGGTGGCCTTGACCACATTGACGGGGTTGGTGCTGCGCCGCGCTTTGCTTAGGATGTCCTTAACCCCGGCCAGCTCGACCACGGCCCGGACAGAGCCTCCCGCGATCACTCCCGTACCCGGTTTGGCCGGCTTGAGCATCACGACGGAACCGCCGAACTTCGAGACGATCTCGTGGGGTATGGTGTCCCCATGAAGTGGAACGGTGATGAGGTTTTTTTTCGCTGCTGTGGCGCCCTTTCGGACGGCATCGGGTACTGCGTCAGCCTTGCCCATGCCTATGCCGACACGCCCTTCTCCATCGCCCACGACCACTACGGCATTGAAGCTGAGGTGACGGCCTCCTTTGACAACCTTTGCCACGCGGGAGATCCTGACAACCCGTTCGGTCATGGGTAGCTCTTCATCTGCATATGGACGATATCGATCAGTTGTCATTTAGAAAATCAGGCCTCCCTCATGGGCCGCATCGGCCAGGGCCTTAACCCTGCCATGGTACTTGTAACCACCACGGTCAAAGACCACGGTGGTTATGCCCTTGTCTTTAGCGCGTTGGGCGAGCAGGGCCCCAACCGTCTTGGAGACGTCTGTTTTGGACTTGCCCTCTCGTACTTCCTTTACCTGGCTTTCCAGGCTGGAGACCGCCGTCAGGGTCCGGCTTTGAGTGTCGTCGATTATCTGAGCATAAACGTGCTTGAGCGTGCGAAACACGGCGAGCCGGGGACGCTTAGTCGTACCCTTCACCTTGCGGCGCACCCTCAGATGCCGCATGACCCTCCGACTCTTGCCTGTCCGTGCCCTGGGCATGGTTATACTCTCCTGGCGCTCTTGCCCGGCTTGAGACGAACTTCCTCGTTTGCATACCGGATACCCTTGCCGGTATACACGTTAGGGGGTCTCACCACCCGAATCTGAGCCGCCATCTGCCCGACCGATTGTTTGTCCATGCCACGGACGTGGATTCGGTTGTTGCCCTCGACTTCGATCTCGATGCCGGGTAATGGCTGCAATTCCACGGTGTGACTGAGCATGACGCTAAGAGACACACCCTTACCACTCTGCTGGGCTCGATAACCGACGCCCACCAGGTCCAGGGTCCGAGCGTATCCCTCGCTTACGCCTATGACCATATTGGCCAGGAGGCTCCGCGTCAGTCCATGGAAAGCGCGGTGCTTCCGCTCGTCCGAGGGCCTCTCAACCTTGAGGACGCCGTCTTCCTGGGATATCTTCATAGACGGCTGAAATTCCTTTGCCAGGGTCCCTTTGGGCCCTTTGACAGTCACATGATTTTCCCTGATGTCTACCGTAACGCCGGAAGGCAGGGGGATGGGTTCATTCCCTATTCTGGACATCGAAAGCTCCTCACCACACGTGACATAGAAGTTCACCGCCCAGCCCCTGGCGCCAGGCCTGTCTACCCGTCATCACCCCTTCAGATGTGGAGAGGATAGACACGGCCATTCCGCCGTAGTAGCGGGGGATCTCCGTCTTCCCCACATAAACGCGGAGTCCGGGCTTGCTCACTCGCTTAAGGCCGGTGATGGCGGGCTCGTTCTTGCCTCTGTAGTGCAGATGGACCTTGATCTGGGCACTGGGGGTACCGGCGTTCTGGGTCTCGAAGCCACGTATGAAGCCCTCCTCCTTGAGGATCCTGGCAAGTTCCAATTTCATCTTGGACGCCGGAATCTTCACGGTTTCGTGACGAGGAACAATCGCGTTCCTAATACGAGTCAGCATATCTGAGATTGGGTCTGTTACAGGCATTCTGTTACCTTCATTTACGGGCTGGAGTTCGGTCCAGACTCTGCTTCGAGCCTACGCGCGGCCCCTCAGTCCAGAAAACACCGTGCGAGAGGAGCCGGTACTTATAGCCATTGCCAAAAAATACAGGGTTCACCAACTGGCCTTGCGGACGCCGGGCAATAGTCCTTGAAGGGCCATTTCGCGGAAACAGATTCGGCAGAGGCCGAAATGCCGGATGTACGCCCTCGGCCTTCCACACCGGTGGCAGCGATTAATTTGCCTTACGGCGAATCTTTGTGGTTTACGCCACCGTGCTATTTTCGACGTTTTTGCCAATGCCCTTCACCTAGTTTTCAGACCGGCCACCGTTGAGCCGCTCGACTTTATCCCCGCGTCCTATGCCACTCTGTCCGCATCTCGGCTGCTCGCGAACGGCATGCCCATCAGTTCCAGCAACCTTAGCCCCTCGCTATCCGTCCGCGCCGTGGTCCCTATGACGACCTGGAGTCCTCGGATTCGGTCGATCGAGCTGTAATCGATCTCTGGGAAGATTACCTGCTCTCGAATTCCCAAGGAATAGTTGCCCCTGCCATCAAACGCCTCTCTGGAAACGCCGCGGAAGTCCCTGATTCTGGGCAGAGTGGAGCTCAACAGTCGGTCCATAAACTCGTACATCCGCCGGCCCCTCAGGGTTACCGAGGTACCTATGGGCATCCCCTCCCGAATTTTGAAGCCCGCTATGGATTTTTTCGCCCTTGTCGTTACCGGCCTCTGCCCGGTAATTATTCCAAGTTCCTTGGACGCATTCTCCATGGCCTTGGGATTCAAGAGGGCTTCGCCCAGTCCGATGTTGAGGACTATCTTGCTGAGGCCCGGTACCTGCATGGGGCTCTTGTAGCCGAACTCTCTTATCATCACCGGTGCGATTTCCGTCCGGAGCCTGTCCAACAGACGCGGTAGCGGCCTGGGCTGGACGGGTTTTCGCGGTTGGGGAGCTTCGGCGGTAGCCGCCTCCGTTGCGCGTTTCCGCCGACGGGCGGGCCGTGCGGCGGAGTCAGCCTCGACCGCCGGGGACTCTGCTACTGCCTGTCCGGCTGCGGGCTCGGCCGTACTTTTTCGTCGCCGCCCGGCCTTGGGCTTCGCAGACTCGGCATCGGCAACCGGCACCTCGGCACCTGCTTGCTCCGCCACCGGTTCAGCCGTCTTTTTCTTCCGTCGAGTGGCCTTGGGCTTTGCGGCCACAGGCTCGGCGGCCTGCGTATCCACATCGGCCTTCTCCGACACGGGCTCAGCGGACTTTTTCCGTCGGCGACCGGTCTTGGGCTTCTCGACTTCGGTTTCGGCAGGGGGCGCCTGAGCGGCCACCTGCTCTTCGGATTGAGCGGTGGCCTTTCTGCGTCGCCGACCGGTAGAAGATGACCCGCTCGTGGTCTCTTCTTTTCCTTGATCGCGTTCCTCTGTCGTCACTCGATCACTTCCTGACACTTCTTGCAAAATCGGGCCTTTGTTCCATCGGCAAGAGTCTTGGACCCGATTCGGGTCGGCTTGATACAGTGGGTGCAGATAAGGACCACATTGGAAGCCTTGATGGGCAGTTCCTTCTGGATTATGCCCCCTTGCCTCACCGTGGCGGTCGCCTTGGTGTGACGCTTGACGATGTGAACACCCTCCACCAGTACCTGGTCCTTGTCCGGATAAACCTGCTGGATGCGTCCCTGCTTCCCGCGGTCTCGGCCTTTGACAACCATCACGGTATCATCCGTGTGCAACCGCATCAGAGTACCTCCGGCGCCAGAGAGACTATTCGCATGAAGTTTTTGTCCCGGAGTTCCCGCGCCACAGGGCCAAAGATACGTGTCCCTCTGGGCATCAACTCATCGTTGATAAGCACCGCCGCGTTTTCGTCGAAGCGGATGTGCGATCCGTCCGGCCTGCGGTGGGACTTGGCTGTGCGTACCACCACCGCTTTCACCACTTCACCTTTTCTAACCGGGGCTGCAGGCGCGGCCTCCTTGACCGATGCTACGATGATGTCGCCCAGCCAGGCGTACTTGCGTCCGCTGCCGCCGGGGATGCCAATGCAACTTATGGTCTTGGCGCCTGAATTATCGGCGACCCTCATGCGTGTATACAGCTGGATCATCGGTCCGTGCCCTCCTCGTCTTCTGCCGTTTCTTCAGATGTGGAGGCCTGTTGCTCTACTTCAGCTTCTTCTTTCGGTCCGTCTTCGACAGCCTCGGTGCGGACCTCTTTCTCTTCCGCATCCGACTCTTCTTCCTGTCCCTCTTCCGGTCCCTCAGGCTCGGCGACCGCGACAGGCTCCTCTTTCACTTCGGCGACCGGCTCTTCCTCGGCGGTCCCGGTCTCGGCGTTCTCCTGGGCCACCTCCTGTCCCTCTTCCGATCCCTCCGGCTCGGCGACCGCGACAGGCTCCTCTTTCACCTCTGCGACCGGCTCTTCCTCAGCGGTATCGGTCTCGACATCCTCCCGAGCCACCTCCGGTTCCTCTCCAGGCTCCTCCGGCTCGGCGACTGCGACAGGCTCTTCCTCAGCGGTCCCGGTCTCGACATCCTCCTGAGCCACCTCCGGTTCCTCTCCGGGCTCCTCCGGCTCCACGACTGCGACAGGCTCCTCTTTCACCTCTGCGACCGGCTCTTCCTCAGCGGTCTCGGATTCCGGCGACGGCTCTTCTTCTTCGGCGTGATCAACACGGTCAGCTTCTTCCGCTGTCGCGACCGTTACCGCCTCTTCTTGGTCCGGTTCCTGAGCGGGTTTAACCGGAGCCTGTGGTTCCTCGACGGGGGCTCGCAAGACAACCTCATCGACCGTTATCTCGTCAGGTTGAATATCGGCGATTTCCTCGCGGGCCAGGACGTCCGCTATCCGCCAACGTTTAGTCTTGGACAGGGGACGGGTCTCGATAATCCTGACCTGGTCGCCTATTCGGCATTGATTCTCTGCATCGTGTGCAAGGAATCTGGACTTTCGCCGTACGGATTTTCGATAAAGTTGGTGGGACCTCCGCCATTCGACGTCAACAACGACAGTCTTGTCCATCTTGTCGTCGACGACCCGGCCTACCCGAACTTTGCGCCGTTCGAAACTCATGTCGCGCTCTTCGCCAGCTCCCTTTCTCGCAGCACGGTGTTGATGCGCGCGATGCGTTTCTTACCTCTGTTGATCTCGTTTACGTTGGCCAATTGCATGGTTGCGACACGAAACCGCAGGTTCATTACCTCCCGGTGGGTTGCACCGAGTTCTTCCCCGAGTTCGTCGTCGGTCATGGCCCTTATGTCGTCTATTTCCATCTCAGGTCACCT
>CAZEDC010000145.1:0-15864 GCA_964510985.1 uncultured Dehalococcoidia bacterium | reverse complement strand
CCTACGAGTCGCCCGAGAACGCGGAGGTCACCCTGGACACCGTAGCCCGCACGCCCGAAGAAAATGCCCGTCTCGTCCGCGACGAGCTGATAGGCATGGGCTTCATAAAGGCCCCGGATTCCGGAAATCACCTCGCGGCCGCCTCCTAGGCGCTATCCCGTACTTAACTAACGTCCCGTTACTGAAATATGTTTGTAAAATATCATTGCGACCCCGACTTGTCGGGGGAAGCAATCTGGCTGCGGGGTCCACTTCTCCTCCAGGTTGCTTCGTCGCCCCGACAGGTCGTCCTTCCGCGGACGGACTCGCAATGACATTTGCGGTGGACCTTGATTAATTGTCCTCAGACATGGACCTGACTCTAAGCGAAAAAGCGCTGGACCACATCAGGTCCCGGAGCGGCCGCCTAGCCGTGGACCTGGTGTGCGTTTCCACCTGAGCCGCCCGCATCACCCAGGTGTCGGTCGAAACCTACATCGGCAGGCGAAACACAGGAAATTACCACGCCGTGGCCCGGGACGGGGTCGAGGTACTGGTCTCGCAGGACCTGGCGGAGCACGCCAGGAATATCACGGTTGACCTCAAGAAATTCCTGTTCGTGCGCTATCTGAAGGCGTGGGTGGAGCTGGACAACGGAGCGGTTATTTAACCCATCTGGTGGGGCTTGGGGTTCAGGTACCCACCCTCAGGTGGGAGGTGATCCTCCGCAGAGTGGCCAGAGCAGACAGAGCCGACAGCACGCCGGTCCGGGGGTTGTCGGCGGACGGAACCCCCTCGATCTTTATCCCCAGCCTCCCGAACTCCCCTTTGACCTCTATCTCATGGGTGTTGCGCTTGACCGTGGGGTCGGCATAGATCCGTATCGTGGTCTCGTTGGCGCCGATACCGGCCAGGCTCAGGGCCGCCGACACGTTGACATTGGCCGGGAACAGCCGCCACGCCTCCGCCACGGGACCGTCGAAGAGCATTACCGGTGCCTTGACATTGTCCAGGTCCACGCCGGCCCTGGCGACTCCGGGCGCGCCCCGGAGTCCGTCCGGAGGCTTCCGGGTGATCATCGTGACCGAGTCGATTCGCCCCGCCGCGGCGGAGGCCACACCGTCCAATCCGGCTATCGCCCCCGACGGAACGTAGATCGTTGCACCCTTCTCTCGGGCCAAGGCGAACAGGTCGTCCCTCTCCAGCAACGCTCCGCAGCTCAGCGCTATCAGGTCTTTGCCCGCGCTCAGCGTCTCCATTGCGATCTCGCCCAGAGCCGCTCCATTGGCCGCCTCCACCACCAGGTCCACCAGCGGCACCATCTCGGCTACAGGCAGCACGGGTGGGGGACTGGTGAGCGTCACAGCGAACTCCCGGGCCTTATCCATGTCCCGGCCGTTGATAGCCGCCAGCCGGGCGTCCGGGACCGTACCCCGATCCAGCTCGGTGGCTACCTTACGCCCTATTGTGCCGCATCCGGCAATGCCAATCCTCTTTGGGGCCGTCATGGGCACAATATACGTCCCATCGGGCATGGGTGTCAAAGGAGGGTGAGGGAGGGCCGGGAGGACGTGGAAATGTGCTCCGGCCGTTGCGGACAGTAAGCGGCGGGCGGATGCCACCCCGCGACGACCAGATCAGCCCGGACTGAAAAAACGGGACCGGGCTATGGTCCCGGGTGCCTCGGGTTATCGCCGTTCCGGAGGCTGGAAGGCCAAGGCCTTCGCCACCAGGTCGTATCCAACCAGGTCGCTCCAGGCCGCCAGGAGCTGTGTGGCCACGGGTCCCGGTATCTCGGTCCCGATCGGACGATTGTCCACCATGCGTATGGGCAGCACACCGTAGGTGGTGTTGGTGAAAAACATCTCGTCGGCCGTGTAAGCGTCGTAGGGCTGGAGGTCGTCCGCCTCCACCGGGATGCCCAGCCGCTCGGCGATCTCCCTGGCCAGGACTCCGGCGTCGCCCAGGAGGGCGTTCGTGTCCTTCGGGGTCCTCATGACGCCATCGCGGACCACCCAGACGTTGCCCTGGACGTTCTCCGTGATGTTGCCGTTGCCGTCCTGCATTAGCGGATAGGCCTGGCGGTCAACGTCCGAGGCTTCCAGCTGCGCCAGCGCCATGTTGAGGCGGTTGTTGTGCTTGACCTTGGAGTCCAGCGCGTCCGGGGCATAGCTTCTGGTCTTCACGAACACCGCGTGCACGCCGTCCACGTAACCCCTGGCGAACTGATCCATCTGCATGTGCCACGGACGAACACTGATGGTCAGCGGCGCAGGGTCCAGGGCGTGCATCCGTATTCCCCGCGAGACGTACTGCCCGATGTGGAGTTCGCCGCCGGGATGGCGCAGGTGGTCGTTGCGCCGGGCTATCTCGTAGGTAAGGTCCTCCCAGTCGTCGATGGTCAGGCCCGTGTCGAAGCGCGCGTACTTGAGAGAGCGCATGAACCTTTCGAGATGCTCTCTGACCCGGAAGGGTTTGCCGTCGAAGGTACGCTGGATGTCGAAGACCCCGTCCCCATACCGGAACCCCCGGTCGGCTATGTGTACCTTGCACTCGCTCTCGGGTATGAACTCGCCGTTAAAGTACGCGGTCAACTCCGACATCTTCTGCTCCTGTGGCTATGCGGACTCCGTTCCACGACTGGCTCGTTCTACCCACCCAAACTCCACCACCCGGAAAAGTCTTGGGAGGGTCTGGGGAAACCCCCCAATTATAAAAATCCTTGCGGGTGGGTGGGCGGGAAGAAGCCACCTTGGGTTTCAGGATAGCCGCTAGTACGGTGAGTTTATGGCCTGGTCCACGATGTCCAGACCCACGAGTTCGCTCCAGGCTGCCATCAACTGCTTGCTTATGGGGCCGGGCACCTCGGTCCCGATCTGCCGCTTGTCCACGGTGCCGACCGGCAACACACCGTAGTCCGACGTAGACAGGAAGACCTCGTCGGCTGTGTACAGATCGTAAGGCTGGAGGTCTTCGTTCACCACCTCTATGCCGAGTTGCTCGGCCAGCTGTGTATTGACCTGGCGCGTTACACCTTTGAGCGCGCTGGTCAATCGGGTGGTGCGGATACGACCGTCGGTGACGATCATGATGTTTCCCCGAACCTCTTCCGAGACGTTGCCTTGCTGGTCCAGCAGCACAGTGTGGGCATTGGGGTCGATGTCCGCAGCTTCAAACTCCGCCAGCATCATATTCATCCTGCTGTAGTGTTTGATCTTCGGGTCCAGGGAGTCTGAGGAGTAGCTGCGGACCTTTGACAGCACGACGGAAGCGCCGCTCTCGTAGGACTTTATGTACCGCTTGAGAGGCATGGGGGAGACCATCACGCAGACCGTCGGCGGTCCGACACTTTGCACGTCACCGATTATCCCTTTGCCCGGCGTTGCGAACTGGCGGACGCTGAAGTCGCCGCCCGGCTCCCTCAGGTGCTCGTTTCGTCTCGCGGTCTCCTCGGAGATCGACATCATCTCCTCGACGGTCAGCCCGATATCGATGCGCGTGTACTTAAGCGACCTGAAGAATCGCTCGATGTGGTCTCTGAGGCGGAAGATCTTGCCGTCATAGGTCCGTTCGGCGTCGTACACCGTGTAGCCGTATCGGAACCCCCAGTCGTTGGGGTCGATCCGGACCTGGCTGTCGGGGACGTACTCACCGTTGAAGTAGGCGATATGCTCGGCCATCTGTCACCTCTGTGCTGCTGCTTCGGTTCGTAAGGCGTCTTCGTTCAATACCGATACCCACATTAAGGCGACCCAAAGATACCCGTGGCCCATTCCATTGTCAACCCCGTCTCTGGTGTAGCGCAGGTATGGATCGCACGCCCCAGCCCATCGGCCGTTCGGTGCCCGTCTCAAAAGGTAACATCGCCCATGGTCGGTTCCTGGGGTAGGCCTCGCTTGTTACCGGGAGTCTGGGGATGCCCCCCAGAAACAAATAACTAGAGAGGGCGGGTGGGTTGGGCAAAAAGAGTCTGATACCCACAAAGCCGGACGGGCCTTCGCTCTGCTGGAACAACACGGCAACAGGACATTAAAATCCAACAACCCGCCGGAGGGGGCTACAGTTATCGCCTGGTCGTAAAACGTCGGAGCACTGTGATACCCCGTCCGTGTGGGGGCGGTTTTCAAACCCGCCCCGACGACGCGGTTCTCATACGCGCCCAGGTGACGGTTATCGCCCCGACACATCGTCCCTGACGGGGACCGGAGTCTTCGCAACCGCCTTGATTGGCCTTCTCCTCCTTTGTTACACTGCTCTCGACTTCCAGCCGGGAGGAAAAACCTTGAAAATCACCGCCGAAGATGTGCGCCACATCGCAGTGCTCGCCAGAGTGGGTATGACCGACGAAGAGATCGAGAGGATGCGCGACGAGCTGTCCAATATCCTGGAGAACTTCGACGTCCTCAACCAGGTGGATACAGACAGCGTGGAACCCACCGGCCATTCGGTGGATATGCACACCGTCATGAGGGACGATTCCGTCACCGAGTCCTCCTCCACCGAAGACGTTCTGGCCAACGCCACATCCAGAGAGGACGACTTCATAAGAGTCAGGGCGGTCCTCGAGTAGCGGACGGCCCGCGAGTCGATAGGATTTGGGGTGTGCAGAGGGGCGAAGCCCCTTTGCCGGGAGTCTGAGGGTGTCCCTCAGATGTTATCTTTTCCCCCTTCCTGGCCAGGAAGGGGGTCAGGGGGATGGTCGACAGAGTTTTCAGCATTCCGCTAATGGTTTACCGGTCTCAGACCGGGTCACCTGTCACCGCCGGGCACGCCGATGAAGAGAGGCCCTGCCGCCGGCGGCCCGACGAAAGGAACCATGGACCCATCAGACATGATAGCCCTCACCGCGCACCAGGCACGGGAACTCCTGGACCGTAGGGAGGTCTCGTCCGTCGAGCTGACCCGTGCGGTCCTGGACCGCATAGCTCAGGTCGAAGAGCGGGTCAAGGCCTTTGTGACGGTCACCGAGGACCTGGCCCTGGAGCAGGCCCGTGACGCCGACAAGCGCATCGCCGACGGGGACCTCGGGCCCTTGACCGGCATTCCCATGCAGATCAAAGACAACATGTGCACAAAGGGCGTACGCACCACCTGCTCCTCCCGCATGTTGGAGAGCTTCGTACCGCCCTACGATGCCACGGTCACCCGGAAACTCTTCGACCAGGGCGCCGTCATGGTTGGCAAGGGCAACATGGACGAGTTCGCCATGGGCTCTTCCACCGAGAACTCCGCCTTCTTTCCCACGCGCAACCCCTGGGACCTTGACCGGGTGCCCGGCGGCAGTAGCGGCGGCCCGGCTGCCGCCGTCGCTTCCTCAGAGTGCTTCTTTTCATTGGGCTCCGACACCGGCGGGAGCATCCGTCAACCGGCCTCCCTGTGCGGTGTCGTGGGCCTCAAACCGACCTATGGCCTGGTCAGCCGCTTCGGCCTTGTCGCCTTCGCCAGCTCTCTGGACCAGATCGGCCCCCTCACCCGGGACGTTGCCGACAGCGCCCTGGTGCTGAGCGCCATCGCGGGCTATGACCCCCGCGACTCGACGTCCATAAAACGCGATGTTCCCGACTACACCCGGGCGCTGAACGCCGACCTCTCCGGCCTGCGCATCGGCGTGCCCGAGGAGTATTTCGTCGAAGGCATGGAGCCCGAGGTGGAAGACGCCGTACGGCAGGCGATTCGCGTCCTGGAGGACCAGGGCGCCACCATCGAGGAGACCTCCCTCCCTCACACCTCCTACGCCCTGGCCGTCTACTACATCATCGCGCCCTCGGAGGCATCGGCTAACCTGGCCCGTTACGACGGCGTGAAATACGGTTACTCCGCCAGGATCGCCGAGAACATGTGGGACGCCCTGGAGAAGACCCGCCAGGAGGGCTTCGGCCCCGAGGTGAAGCGCCGCATCATGCTGGGCAGCTACGCCCTCTCCGCCGGGTATTACGACGCATACTATCTAAAGGCCCAGAAGGTGCGGACCCTGATTCGCCAGGAGTTTGAACAGGCCTTCCAGAGGTTCGACGCCGTGGTCATGCCCACCTCACCGTCGGTGGCCTTCAGGCTTGGCGAGAAAATGGACGATCCGGTACAGATGTACCTGAACGATGTCTTCACCATGCCGGCCAACATCGCGGGCATACCGGGCATATCCGTACAGGGAGGAATGGTGAACGGCCTTCCGGTGGGCTTCCAGGTCATGGCGAGCCATCTCGGCGAAGAAACGCTTCTGCGCGTGGCCTACGCCTTCGAGCAGGCTACCGATTGGCACTCCATGCGACCTGGTTTGTAGAGTCCCCCGGGGTCTCCGGGACTGTCTCCCCTGGCAAAGGAGCAAGTGATGGCCACTCTCGAAGAACGTTACCGGTCGAAGTATTCCGGCTCGGTGCGGCTCTACGACGAAGGGCAGTCCCTCTTCGCCGGCGGAATGACCCACCAGGAGCGCTTCGTCCGGCCGTTCCCCATCTACATGACCCACGCCGACGGACCGTTCAAATACGACGTGGACGGCAACGAGATAATCGACTTCGTCATGGGGCACGGAAGCCTGCTCATGGGTCACAACCCGCCGGTCGTGGCCGAGGCGGTGAGGGACCAGCTCCTGAAGGGTACACACCTAGGCGGCGCATCGACCCACGAACTCCGGTACGCCAGGGCGGTCAAAGATCTGATGCCGTCCGTGGACAGGGTGAGGTTTACCAACTCCGGAACAGAGTCCACCTACCTGGCGATACGGCTGGCCCGGGCCCACACCGGCAAAGACAAGGTCCTGAAATTCCGGGGGCAGTTCCACGGATGGCACGACTCCGTGATCCCCGAGTCCGGCCAGTCGTCGGGAGGGGTTCCAGAGTCTGCCCTAGGGGATACCGTCGTGTCGCCCGTGGACACCCGGGATGCCGACAGGATTCTCGCTGCGGACAAGGACATCGCCGCCGTCATCGTCGAGAGCAACGGCGCCAACGGAGGTGTCTTCCCACTGCAGAATCCAGCGTTCTTGCAGGAGCTTCGAGAAGTAACCTCCAGACATGGAGTGGTCTTCATCATGGACGAGGTCATCACCGGGTTCCGTCTATCGCGCGGAGGCGCCCAGTCCAAGTGGGGTGTGGAGCCCGATCTCACCACCATGGCCAAGATCATGGCGGGCGGCCAGGCCGGCGGCGGAGTGGGAGGCAAGGCCGAGATCATGGACCTGATGGGATACCGCGACGACCCCGAATGGGACTCGGTCCATCGTGTAGCACAGGCCGGCACCTACAACGCCCAGCCGGTGGTGGCGGTAGCCGGAACGGCCGCCCTGGAGGCTGTGGCGACCGGCGACGTCAACGCCAGGGCCGACGCTGCGGCCCTGCGGTTGAAAAATGGTCTCAATGAGGCCTTCATCAAGAACGAGGTGACCGGCCACGCCCATGGCATCTCGTCCATCGTGCAGCTAAACCTGGGCGCGGACTGCGACTGCGACAGGGGACTCTGCGACATGCCCTACGAGGAGATACACAGGACCATGCCGGTGGAAAAGCGGGACACCCTCCGTCGGGCTATGCTGGTAAACGGTGTGGACATGCCGGGCGGCAGAAAGTTCTACGTCTCCTCGGCCCATGACGACGATGTCGTGGACCGCACCATCGAGGCGTTCGATAAATCATTGAAGGAATTGAGGGCCGAAGGAGTTGTTTAAGTTGTGCCCGGTCGTCAGTACGAGGTAACGCTCCTAAGTATCCAATCAATACTAATTTAACACTGTCATGCCGAGGAGCGGAGCGACGAAGTATCTGGGGATGGGTGGCGGTCGGTGTTTGGGATGGGAGCCCCCACCCCAGACCCTTCGCGGAGTCTATCCTGAGCGAAGCCGAAGGGCTCAGGGTGACAGATGTCAAACTTAGGCTGATCACTTACTTAATATCAACCGGCGATAGTGGTGCTGTATCCCAAAGAGCAGAAAGCCAGAGAGCAGAAAGCCAGAGAACAGAAAGAGGGAAAGAAAAATGCCAGAGCTTGAAGGCAAAGTAGCGATAATAACCGGCGCCGGGAGGCTTCGAGGCATCGGCAGGGCGACGGCCGTACATCTAGCACGGCTTGGAGCGGACCTACTGGTGACCGGCACAACCCGTGATCCGGCCACCTTTCCGCCCGATGAGAGGGAGGTCGGCTGGAGAGACATCGAGAGCACGGCCGAGCAGGTACGCGCCGAGGGCCGGCGCGCCGTGACGCTGGTATCCGACGTCACCGACCGCGACCAGGTACAGGAGATGGTGGACCTCGCCCTACGGGAGTACGGCAGGATCGACATGCTGGTCAACAACGCCGCCTTTCCCCGAGGGGTCGACAGGGTCCACATGGTCAACCTGGACGCCGACATCTTCCGGCGGGTAATCGACATAAAGGTGACCGGGACCTACCTGTGCACCAAGGCGGTGTCAAAGGTATTGATAGACCAGGGAGAGGGCGGCAAGATCGTGAACCTGTCATCCTCAGCCGGCAAGACCGGCAGGGAGAACATGCTCGCCTATAACGCCGCCAACTTCGCCATAGTCGGCATGACCCAGTCCATGGCCAGAGAGCTGGGGCCCCACAGAATCAACGTCAACGCCGTTTGCCCGGGACCTGTGGACACTCACAGGATGGACGATGTCGGCCGCGGCGAGGCGTGGCAAAGAATGGCCGCCAGCATGCCAATCGGCAGGAATGGTACCGACGTGGAGGTCGGCGGGCTCATCGCGCACCTCTGTACGGAAGCCACCTCCTGGATACATGGCCAGGCCATCAACATCAACGGCGGCAGCGTCATGGAGCACTAGCCCCCGGGTGTGGAAACAACCCTACCTAGCTGGGCAGAGGAGATTGCTCGCTCCATTAATCGAGCAATTCGGTCGATCCAGAGGTCTCGTGATCAATCCGGCCCTGCTATCGCCTCTTCCACGCATTGGGCCGCTCTCCCTCATATAGGGCGCGGCTGAAGCGGCCGCCGGCGTTGTAAAGGGCGGCCGCCGGATTGTGCGCCAGAACTCTGTCCTTGGGCACCAGGTAGGTTATCCATGTCCCCGAATGCTTCATGATCAGGGAGTCGTGACCGACACACTGCCCCATGGTTATGTTCAGGTTAGTCTCGTCCCACTTTAGCAACTCGGCCTGGACTATGGGGTTACACGTCATCTCCGGTTCCCCTGGGCGCACCTTTTCCGAGTCCAGTACGCCCAGGGTTTCCTTGGGTACCGCGCCGGTCTTGCGCAACGCCGAGGAGACCTGGAACCCATTTGCCTCCAGGACCTGTGTCACGGTCGCGGCCTCTCGGCTTGAACCAACGCAGGCAGATATGCCGACCTTGGCTGGGTTCACCTTGCGCGCAAACTCGATCGTCTGTTCCAGGCGGGACCAGCGGGGGTTCCCGGCGAAAGCTATCAGGTCGGCGGCCACTGCGATCCGCTGGTCATCCGGGTCATCATAGGATTCGCCAGGCATGGGGCACTCCTCCAACTCGGGTTGGAGCCGTGTAGCCTTCCCCTCCCGGTGCGCCCCGTATAGACCCTGGCGATGGTAGCTATCGGCCTGATAGATGGCTCCCACCGGATTGTGTCCCAGGGCCGCGTCTTTGGCTATCAGGCAGGTGACCAGGGCATCGGAATGCCTGGCGAACAGGGAGTCGTGGCCAACGCCCAGACCGACGGTGACGTTGAGCCCCGTCGCCATCTGGTTGCATAGGTTCGCCTGAGCGATGGGGTCGCAGAGTTCTTGGACTCTTGCGGGGTCTATTTTCTCCAGGTTACGCCGAACCGGGTCGCGTTGGGCTACCTCCTCCACATCCCGCCCCGCCATGACCACGTCGAACCCGTTGGCCTCCAGTATTCCAGCGTATATCCCCGCTTCGCGGCTCATGCTGGGGCAGAAGTCGAGCCCCACTCGAGCGACGTCCACCCGCCACGCAAACTCCATGATCTCCTCGGCCCTGGTCCATTGTCGGTAGCCGATTCCCTCGACCTGCGTTGCGGCACGGACTATACGCATCGACAAGGGGTCGGCATAGAGTTCCTCTGTGTCAGGAAACTCAGCCAGCATCGGGCAGAAGTCGGGTCCATGCTCTCTGTCACCAGCCCCGCAGACAATTGTTGGACACTTAGCGCACTGGTACATACTCGCCTCCGTCCAATGTTGTCAGGATTCCCGGTGGGGGTCACAGGACAACGATGTCCTCGGGGTCCTGGCTAGCCCGCCGCACCCCTCATCGGAACGCCCACCGTCGCCCTGCCGATCACCAGCCGCACACCCTGCTGGTCCTCTAAAATCACGTCGCACTCAAACTGCGGCTCGGCGTCCACCACGCCCTTGTCGGTGACGATTCCCGATAGCTTTAGCGGGACGTGGTGCGGTACCAGGCCGCGGAACACTACGTCCAGCTTACTGAGGGCGAACGTGGGCGACCGGTCCGCCACGAGCTGGCCCATCAGCGCCATGCTCAGGGCGCCCGGCACGATGGGGCCTGGCAGCCCCTCCTGACGGGCGAACTCCGCGTCCGTGAACCGGCTGGGCTGGCTAAAATCCCCCCAGTTCCTGACGAACTCGGCGACCTGGTCATCGGTTACCGTCCGCTCCACCGGTCCGATGTCCCCGCCGATCTCCACGTCCTCGAAGTACAGATCCGGGCCGGTCACTGGGGGCTCTTCTTTCTGTGAACGAAGGACTCCCGCACCAGCGCCACCGTCTCGGCCCGCTGGTTGGCAAAGTTTGTCTCCCACACCACGAACACCATCTTTCCGGACCGGCCCGTTTTGGCGTAGACCTCCTTGAGCTTCGTCGTGGCCTCCAAAGTGTCGCCGGGCCTGACAGGAGCCAGGCAGTCGATAGCCTGCCCGGCAAAGAAGGCCGTGTCCCCGAACTCCAGCTTGATGTCCGGGCGCTCGACCCCGGCGATGAAAAGGTTGCAGAAGGTGGGCGGCGCCACCAGGCCGCCTTGCGCGGTCCCTTTGGCATGTTCCTCGTTGGTGAACAGGGGGTTGGTCTCCCCGGTGGAAATGGCGAAGCTCTTGATCATCTCGGCGGTCACGGGGAAGGTGCCGATGGAGGTCTCCACGTCCAACAGGCTGCGGTCGTAAACGATGTCCGGGTCTGTGGTCATCTCATCCTATGTCCGAGGGCCCGCCGGGTCCTGTTAAGTATCCTCAAGCCATACAGCCCGAAAATTGCCGGCCCTCAACTCCCGTACCAGGTCCGCTTCGTTCGCTATATGGTTATCGAACCGGGTCATACACGTCCCAATGGCGCTGACCAGGTGGGCGTCGCTGCCACCGATGCCGGGGTATCCGTGGCTCTTTATCAGCTCCTCGGCCCGCTCCTGCTCGCCGGGCCGGTTGCTGCCGTTTAGCTGCTCCACGACGCGCACCGCGCTGAAATCGGCGCCGCCGTCGATGAACTCGCAGAGTCCGATACCGAAACGCCCTGGATGGGCGGGCACCGCGATTCCACCGGTGTCATGGGCCGCTTCCAGTAGCTCGATGGCGTCCGTGGCCACGTCTGACAGGTCTATCCTCGAGACCAGCTCATGCGTCACGCCGTACACCAGGAAATGACCGTATTTGGTATCGACCTCCGACCCTTTCAGTATCACCAGGCCGCCGGCCTGCGCCAGCGCGGAGTAGTCCGCGTCGAAGTCGAACTTGCGGTGTTCTGTAAGGACGAACCCGTCGATACGCCTGCCCTTGCGGCGGAGCACCCCAGCCCACTTGACGTACTGCTCCACGGTGGCGCGTGAGTCGTCCGAGGATACCGAGTGTGTGTGCAGGTCCAGGAACATCAATTCCGAATGGTATGGCAGCGGAACCCCGGCGTCAAGGCCGGTAGTCACCGAGTCCACCGCCCCGGTTTGTAAGACCGACTACGGCGTGCTACCCTGTCCGCCAGACGGCGGGTCACACGGGTGCGGGGAACCTTCGTTGGACCCTCAAATTGGATAGGAAAATCCACCGCCCACGTCATCCTGGCGAAATTCTAGAACGCGGAGGGACACTCAAATGGACCTGGGAATCAAAGGCAAGGTCGCTTTAGTCACCGGCGGTAGCCGCGGCCTGGGCAGGCAGGCGGCGCTGTCACTGGCGGCCGAAGGCGTCAACGTGGCCATCTGCGGCCGGACCAAGGACACCCTCGATGGAACAGTGAGCGACATAAAGGCCCTGGGAGTAGATTCCCTGAGCGTGGTCGCCGACGTTTCGGACCAGACAAGCTTGGACTCGCTTCACGCACAGGTTGTGGCCGGCCTCGGCCCCGTCGATATTCTCGTCAACAACGCGGGAGGCAGCCGGGCCAGGACCGACATAGCCGAGACCTCCCTGGACGACTACAAGGCTACCTTCGACCTCAACCTCTTCGGCAGCTTCCAGCTTATGCGCCTGGCAATACCCCACATGAGGTCCCAGGGCTGGGGACGGATAATCAACATCGCCTCCATCTGGGGCCGGGAGCAAGGCGGCAACATCTCCTACATGTCGGCCAAAGCCGCCCTGATAGCCGCCACCAAGAATGCGGCCGTCTCCCTTGGCAAGGACGGCATCCTGGTCAACAGCATCGCACCAGGCTCCATCGCCCACGCCGGCGGGAGCTGGGAGCGCTTCCAGCGCGACAATCCGCCCGAAATGGTCCAGTCGTTTATCGATCAGAACCTGCCGCTCGGCAAGTTCGGATGGCCTGAGCCCCTGGGAGACCTGATCGCCTTTCTGGCCTCGGAGCGGGCGGGCCTCATAACGGGCGCGTGCATCGTCGTGGACGGAGGCCAGGGCATATCGATGATTTAGTATCCGCTATCTTAAGTCCGCGGTATAATGCTCCGCTCGTAGTGAGCCTGTCGAACCAAACGAGCGGAGGAGGGAGTCCCTCTCATGTCCTTCGACAGAGCTCAGGATGAGCGGGACTTAAAGCGTGACATGTTTCCTCGGATTTCCGACAGGAAGCACTAGCGCAATATCGGTTAAAACCCGCGTCACTCATCGCCTATCTGTCCGTTTGCACAGAGCCGGCAGCCGGTGCCTGGGGTTGGGATGCGACAGGACATCGGGGTTCACCAGGTTGTCAGGCATTCGTCCCTGGAGTACCTGGGCGACCTCGCCGGCGGCCCGCTCCTCCAACTCCAGCGTCGCCTCCTGAGAGAAGAAGGCCACGTGGGGCGTCACCACCATGTTGTCCAGGCCCAGCAACGGATGGTCCAGTGGGGGAGCAAGATCAACCAGCACGTCCACACCAGCCCCGGCGATCTGCCCGTTCTTTAAGGCGTCGTACAGAGTGTCCTCGTCTATCAACGGGCCTCGCGCGGCATTGATCAGAAAAGCATCCGGCTTCATCATCTCCAACTCGGACTTGCCGATCAGGTTAAGGGTCTCCGGCGTCAACGGCGAGTGGAGGGTGACGAAGTCCGACTCCTTTAGCAGAGTGGCCAGGTCCACCATCCGGGCCCCGTGTTCGGCGGCCACCTCCGCGGAGAGGTACGGGTCGGAGGCCAGCACCTCGAACCCGAAGGCCAGCGCCTTGGGGCAGACGGCCCGCCCGATCCGGCCGAAGCCGATGATCCCCAGCTTCTTGCCTCTCAGACGCATCATGCGCATGGTCAGGGGGACGCTGCCCCATCCCGTTGTCTTGACCGAGCTGTCGAACAGCGCGATCCGCCGGTTCCAGGTCAGCAGCAGCGCCATCACGTGGTCGGAGACCTCGTCAACGCAGTAGTCGGGGACATAGGTCACCGCTATCCCCAGTTCCGTGGCCGTATCGACGGCGATATTATCCACGCCCACGCCGTACCGGCCTATGACGACGCACCGCTCCGCCGCCCTGACCACCTTGTCGGTCACCTTGGCGAAGCAGGTCAATATACCGTCCACGTCCCTGGCCAGCGACGCCAGGGTCTCCTCGCTGCCGTCGGGGGCCACCACCAGCTCGACGCCCGCCCTGGCCAGCACGGCCCGCTCGGGCTCCACCGACGGCCACACGTAGTCGGTAACCAGCACCTTCTTGTCCATGCGGTCTCCTTTGCGAATTAAAAGTCAGTGACGGCTGGCTGCTAATCTTATCACTCTGACTGTGTGAGTTCAGCCCACTACCGGTACGATTCACAGGTATGGTGGAAACGGTGGCGGGTGGTGGCGGTGGAACCATTGTTCGGGCGAAGCCCTGGGAGGGTAGGGAGGGCGACAAGAAGGGTTGAGGCTAGTCCTATTCCAGCGTCGTCCGCATCGGGTCGAACATGCACCCCTCCACGAATATCTCGAAAAAATCCGTCGTCGTCTCCAGCTCCACGTGCTCGATCTCCCGGGTCAACTTCTCAATCCTGCGCCGCATCTCGTCCGAGACCAGCATGATGGTGGCGCCCTCCAGGGCGGCGTTTCCCACCTTGACGATCTTCTCCAACGGCAGGTTGGCGATAAACCCGATCCCCACGGCGTTGCGGACGTTGATATAGTTGGCGAACCCGCCGGCCAGGTAAAGCTTCGACACCTGCTCGAAGGGTAGGCCATAGCGCCGGAGCACTATAAACTGCCCTGCGTAGTTGGCCGATTTGGCCTGGGCCAGCGCGCTGATGTCGGACCTGGACAGCAAGACGCCGTTACCGTCCGTGAACTGGAACTCCTCTGTGCCATCCTGGAACACGCCGAGCTGGTTTATCCTCTCGGTCCGGCGCAGCTCGGCCAGCAGGTCGACTAGCCCGGAGCCGCAGATGCCCTCCGGTTCCTCGTCGCCGATGGTCTGGTACTTGACATCGCCGTTGAGAATCTCCACCGATTCGATGGCGCCGTTGTAGCCGGGCATGCCGTAGGTGATCTCACCGCCCTCGAAGGCCGGGCCCGCCGGACAAGACGCCGCCATCAGCCGGTGCCGGTTGCCGACCATTACCTCCGTGTTGGTGCCCACGTCCACCAGCATCACCATCTCCTCCTCCTCGTCGATTCCCACCGCCAGCAGGTCGGCGGCGACATCCGCGCCGACGTGGCAGCCGATCAGCGGCCCGCCGTAGACGTTGGCACCTGGGAACACCCGCAGTCCCAGCTCGTTGGCCGAGAGGTTGATGGAGGTTGTTTCCCTCAGGCCGTCCTCCATCTCCATCTGGGTGACAGACTTGTACGGCTTCTCGCCTATGGGTTGGACATCGATGCCAAAGAAGATGTCGCGCATGGTGGCGTTACCGACGGCCACGACGTCGTAGATCCGCCGCCGGTGAATCTTAAGCCGTCGCGTCATCTCGCCGATCTCGAAATTGATCGACGACAGCATCACTTGCTTCAGCTCACCGTGGAAGGGCCCGCCGTCGTACGAGATCCGGTGCATGATGTCACTTCCGCCGAACCTCTGTGGGTTCTCGAATGATGCAGTGTAGACTATGTTCCCGCTCTCCAGGTCCACCAGGTTGAGCACCACCGTGGTGGTCCCCAGGTCGATGGCCAGGCCGAACATCTGGCCCCGGTAGTCGTCGATTCGCCGGTCGCCGGAGAAGACACCGTCGTCTCTACGCACGACCAGCGAGTCCAGCTTCACGTCGCGCTTGACCGAGTCCGTCAGGATCCTCGGCTGGCGGCGCAGCACCTTGAACTCGATGTCCGCGTCGGCGTCCACCACCGTGGCCTGGCAGGCCAACCGGTAGTTACCGCGAAGGAACACCTCCTCCTCGGTGGGCGGGCTCAGGGCCTCCATGCCCCGCTGGACCTCCACGATGCACTCGTGACACTCGCCGCTTCGGGCGCAGGACGTGGGCACCCGGAGCTTCAGCGCGTCGGCGTAATCGAACATCGACTGGCCGGCCGACAGGATCCTGAAAAGGGGCACATGGATGAAGCCGTCGGAATTCAAGTTCTTCCAGAACAAGGGCCTTCAGTACCGCGCACGCGCCATACTGGCCTTCTCGAAGGAGATCCGTACGGCGAAGAATATCCT
>CAZEDC010000144.1:0-4874 GCA_964510985.1 uncultured Dehalococcoidia bacterium | reverse complement strand
TGGGGGATACCCCCAGACCCCCACCTGACTCCGACCTGTCGGGGCTCTGGACTCCCCCGGTTACCGAGGATCAAACGAGCCTGGCTATCCCAAAAACCAAGGTGCCTACTTCACTCCGATATAGGTATCAGTGTCCCGATGCGTCGGGACACCCACCCGCAAGGATTTTTATTTCTGAGGACTTCCCCCAGACCCCCATAATCCGAAGCCGCTTCCGACGGGTCAGTTGGCCTCACGGAGTGTTCTCAGAACGCGGCCCAGGCTCATCCGCTGGCCGTACATCAATAGCCCCGCCCGGAACACCCGCGCCGAGATCCAGAGCATCGCAATGCCGCCAAGCGTAACAACGGCCAGACTGCCAATAGTCTCCACAACTGAAATGTCAGCGGCACCGAGGCGGAGCATCATAGTTATCGGTGCGGTAAACGGGATATAGGACAGGGTTTGTGCCAATGGGCTATCCGGGTTTCCCGCAATCGGCTGGAACAGGATCAACGGGACCACCATCGCAGGCATCATGACTAGCAGGGCGGTCTGGGAGGCCTCGCGGAAGGAGGTAGTTGCCGCGCCGATCCCGGCGTAGGTCACCCCAATGACGAAGTAGCCTGCCAGGAAGAAGGCGACCAACCAGACCAGCAGGACGGGATCAAAGGTCAATTCGCCGAGATTCGGAAAATTCTCCAGGATGCGGGGGCCCATGATGCCTATCGAGACGGCCCACACTATGACTTGAAGCAGGCCGACCGACCCCAGCGCCAGCACCTTTCCGACCATCAACCTCAGAGGCGAAACGGAGGTCAAGAGGACCTCGATCATCCGGTTCTCCTTCTCTTCGGCGACGCTCTGGAGAAGGTACCCACTTCCGGTCAGGATAGCCATCATCAACATGACGGCGAAAATGTAAGAAACCGAGAGCAATTCGACTTCTTTGGCGCCTTCCTTGGTGGAACCCTCTTCTCCCACAACGATGGACTCAAAGTCGGCAGGCGACACGAACCGTGTCTTAACCTCAGCCAGCAGAGCGCCCCCTACCAGTGCCTCCCGGAGCCACGACTGGATTCGCCTTGTGTCCTCCTCGGCGAAAAAGCCAGCGGTGACCGCCGAGCCGGTGCGGAGCCATTCTACGCGCCCACTTTCAACATAGTCGTGGGGAATGACGAAGAAGGATTCTATGTCGTCGGCCACCAGGGCGGTCACTCCCGCCTCCAGATCCGGGAACACACGAATGCCTTCTTCCGTCGCTTCTTCCGTCAACAGTTCGCCGGATAGGTCAAAAAGCCCTATCCGCCCGGCCTCGGCCTCGCCCTCGCCTTCTTCGCCGTCGGAGGTGAGGTCCCGGACCAGGGGCACCGCGATGAGCAGGACCAAGAGGATGACCGGCACCGCCAGTGTCATCACTCGGAAGGCGATTCGGCGTGTAGTGCGCCGGAACTCCTCGCCAAAGACTGTACGAATTTCGCCCCAGGTGTTACCCACGGTTTACCTCAAGTAGCCGAACGCCTGCTGTCCGTGGAAATTGGCCGGATCGTCTGACACCGGACACTCATCTATCTCGCCTGTCGCAACGCCGCCATGACTCGCCGAAGGCCGATCCGTTGCCCGTACATCAGCAGGCCAGCCCGAAACACCCGAGCGGAGGCCCAAAGAAGGACTACTCCGGTCAGGACGATCACCGCCAGGCTCAAGAGGGTCTCAGAAGTCGAAGAGCCATCAGCTGCCAGCCGCATCATCATGGTCGTGGGAGCTGTGAAGGGAATCAGGGACAAGGTCCGCGCCAGAGTCCCGTCCGGATCGGAGAGAATCGGGCGTATTAGCTGGGTGGGCGCGACCAAGGGAACGATCATCAGGAATGCGAACTGGTTCGCCTCCTGGACCCTATTCGCCATCGCGCCGATCCCCGCCATGATAACCGCGCTCACAAAGTAGCCAGCCAGAAAGAAGGACAGCACCCACGCGAGGATGCCCGGGTTCACCGGGATGTCGGACGCCTGGGGGATAACATCGATGATCCAGGGCACTATCACGATGAGGGACCCCCCCCCATATTGTTATTCTGATCAGCTCGGCCACGCCAATAGCCAACACCTTACCGACCATCAAGGACATCGGCTTGACCGAGGTCAACAGTACCTCGATCATGCGGTTCTCTTTCTCCTCCGCCATGGCCTGTGCAAGACTGCTGGCGCCGATAATGATTGAGATAATCAGCAATATCGTCGATCCAAACGATACGATGAAGGTCCCGATTTCAGCGCCCTCATCTTCCTCTACCGGCAGGCCGTCGTTGTCGATGCGCACCCTCTCGAAAGCGGTCCCCGCCACCGCCCTCGCCAGCAACTCCGGCGCCATGTCCCCGAAAGCCAGCGCGGTACGCAGGTATGCCCTGACCGCCGCCGCACTCGTACCGCTGGGGCCAGGATCGAATCTCCTGAACGCTTCGTCATGGAGCCACTCCACGTGGCTCGTTGCCAGGTAATCCTCCGGAACAACGAAGACCTCCCTAACGGTTTCCTCCGCCAACGCGTCGGTCCCTTCCTGGCGGGTGTTGAAACTCCGGAACCCCGGCAGGCCGCCGGGTGCGAAGGCCAGGTCGCCGGAGAGAACTACGAAGCCGATGGGCTTCGGATCTTCCTCCTCGTCCCCGACGATCGCACGGATGGCGGGAACCGCCACCAAGAGCACAAGGAGTATCACTGGAACAGCCAGCGTGAGAATGATGTAGCCCTTGCCGCGCATGAACCGGCGGAGCTCCTCGGAGAAGATAAGTCGTGCTTCACTGAGCATTTCTGGCACGGCTGACCTCGTCAATGAAGATCTCGTTCAGCGAGGGTAGGGCAACCTCGTACCGTTCGACGGAAATGCCGGCGTTCAGATATGAGCGGAGGACGTCGTCCGGCCGCGTTCCTTCGCTCAGAAGATACTCGGTAGAGCCGTTCTTCACCTCGGCATGCACGACACCATCGATGCCCTCGGGCTGGCGTTCCGCGCTGATGCGGACGCTTCGTGAGCCTCTGGCCCGCTTGAGTTCGGCGAGGCGTCCGTAGAGGAGGGTCTGGCCTTCGTTGATCAAGAGCACTCGCTCGCAGAGCTCTTCCACATCCGGCATCTGGTGGGTGCTGAATATGACGGCCGCGCCGTGCGTCTGCTGCTCGCGGAGTATCTCTTTCATGAGCTGTACGTTGAGCGGGTCCAGCCCGGAGAAGGGCTCGTCCAGGATAATCAGCTCGGGCTCGTGGAGCAGCGCCCCGGCGAACTGGGCTAGCTGGGTCATCCCTCTCGACAGCGCCTGAACTTTTTTAGCCCGGTGCTCGTAGAGGCCGACGCGCTCCAACATCTCCAGGGCCCGTGTCCTGGCCGTTGACGCATCCAGCTTTTTCAGCCTTCCCATATAGGTCAGTATGTCCGTGACGTTGGACTTCTGGTACAGGCCCCGTTCCTCGGGGAGGTAGCCCACTCGAGTCAGCGCCTCCCTGGTCGGCGTCCCACCCAACAGGCTCACGCCGCCCGAATCGGGGCGTATTATGTCAAGCGCCATTCTGATGGTGGTGGTCTTACCGGAGCCGTTGGGGCCGAGAAGGCCGAAGGTCTCTCCGCGCTCCACCGCGAGGGATACCCGGTCTACGACCGTGCGCCGGTCGTAGACCTTGGTAATGTCGTCCATCTGCAGGGCCGTGTTCATGCTCTCGTGCCTTTACGGAAGAAATAAGCGGCGGCGGCGGTGAATCCGACCCGGACTATCGGAGCCTTCAAGAGGTTGTGTGTTGGGCACACCGGTACCAGCTTAACCCCGGCACACTAACCGACTCATCCGTAGAACGGTCGATTCGCCCCTCATCATTTCGGGCGACCAGAGTGTTTTGTCCTGACGCATCGTGATACCCGTACTAACGGGAAGGTCAACGGAACAACCGGCCTCCCCAGCTTATTGTAAACCCAGGATTTCGAGGGAATCGCGGTTGATTATCCCTTCGATCTCCGCTTCGGGGACCGGGGGCAGGTGGTGGTCCGACGCAAACTTAGCCAGAGCTCGCATGCCGTCGATGGTCTCCCGCGGGCTCCGGATCGGCCAGTCCGAGCCCAGCAGTATCTTGTCGGTAACGGCGAACTCGTGAAACAGGCGCATCCCGTTCCAGAACAGCCACGGCCGGAATGGTTGGCCCGAGATGTCGGCCCACACGTTGGGATGCTTTCGAACGACGGTGATGCAATCGGCGTGCCACGGGTGCGCCATGTGGGCCAGCACCATCTTGAGCCTGGGAAATGCCAGCGCCACCTGGTCGATCAGCAGCGGATGGGCATAGGAGAGCCGGGCGTCCGCGCTCACTGAAGCGCCCTGGTGAAACACGACCGGCAACCGGTCGCTCTCCAACCGGGCGAACAGATGGAACGCCTCCTCTCCGAGCGGGTCAACATTCTGGTAGCTGAGGCTCAGCTTGATGCCATGGCAGCCGAGGTCCCCGACGGAGCGGTCGTATTCGTCGTCGACGTCCGCCTGCATGGGGTGCAGCGACATGAAGGGGATGAGTTTGTCCGGGGCCCTCCCGGCGACTTCCGCCGCGATGTCGTTCTGGTTCATGCCCTCGGGCCAGCCCTGCCGCCAGTCCATGATCGGTGGCTCGGGGTTGTCCGGCCGCGGAGCTATGCCGAATACTATCGCCCGGTGGAC
This sequence comes from uncultured Dehalococcoidia bacterium, assembly GCA_964510985.1. Taxonomy (GTDB): domain Bacteria; phylum Chloroflexota; class Dehalococcoidia; order Lucifugimonadales; family CAZEDC01; genus CAZEDC01. The sequence continues at coordinate 208 of CAZEDC010000144.1, read as the reverse complement.
CGGCTCCATGGCCGCCAGGTAATCCTCCACCGAACCGGTAAGGCTGATGTCCGGCCCTATGAGCCGGTCGGCCATGAGGTCTTCGGCAGGGACCCTGTCGCGGTGGGTCGGTATATGGGTGTGCACGTCGATTATCATGCTCGTTCCCTTCTATGCGGTCCTGGAACCGTCTAGCCGTTCACTTGCCTGTCGCTGATATATCGGATCA
>CAZEDC010000143.1:0-8208 GCA_964510985.1 uncultured Dehalococcoidia bacterium | reverse complement strand
TGAAAGCGCGCCCAGGCCTGTCGGAACAACTGCAACCCTTTGGCGATCATCGCGGTGCGCAGATGCATGGCCGTTACTTCTCGGGGGATTGGGACGGTTGATTCGGCCCAGATTGGGCCGGCATCCACATCCTTGATGATCTCATGCCAGGTAATCCCGAGTTCCTCCTCGCCGTTGATAATCGCCCAATGCAGCACGCTCGCTCCACGGTATTCTGGTATCTTTCCGCCATGCATGTTCAAAATGCCTGCCGGGTAACGATTCAGGTCATCGACAGAAAAAATCTGCGAGTACAGCCAGCTTATCGCTGCATCTGCAGGTGGGAGATCAGGTTCCAGGTGTTGACCGCATTGGTGAATGCGGACCGGAAGACCTCGAGAACTTGCCTCACTGAGCACGGCCCTGACTTTCGGCGTGTTCACACGATTGGAGGGGACGATAATTGAGGAAACCATATTGTCCTGCGGTAGCATGTCAATAAGCTTCATACATGACTGATCAGTGCTGAAGAGATGCAGGTTCATTCTCAATGGTTTGGGGATTCTCGTATTTTTTCACTCTCCGAGTCCAGGATCTGAAACTCCTGGGGATATGACTTGCAGTTTCGGGCTAGCTCTGCCCTCAACAGATCGAACCGGGTAAGCGAAAAGCGGTCGAGCTTTTCTCGGACCGACTCATCCGGCGTCGCATGCCACCAGATAGGATGGGTGAGGAGCTGCAGCCCGCGCCCTTCAACGACCACAGGATGATCAACGGGATTGCCATGGCGCCAACTTCCTTGGGAGTCCGAACAGTAGCCCATACTCGCGAAGAACCGGGGCTCATATGCGTGGCGCCGGCCAGCCACTAATCGGTCGAGGCTCTGCAAATGGACACCCGGCCTGTGGAAGCTCAGAATCTGGACCTTGTGCCCCGTGAACGTCTCTAGGGCGATGCATTCCAGCTCAGCGGCCTCATCCAGGCTGTCAACACCCTCTGGATAAAGTGCAGCATCAAAATGTAGGCCTATCTCATGGCCCAGATTGACCAGCTGTTCCAAGGCTGTAAGTGCGCGATGCGAGAATGGGTTGTACATCTCCGAACGGACCATGACGAAGTAGGTCGCCCCGAGTCCCGGGTCGCGTTCGATCTCGGCTATGGGCAACGCCGCCTGTATCGACATATCCAGGTCGTGTCTCAGGATCAGGTGTTTTCTGTTCGGGTCGGCGCCGGCGAAACCGCATACCCGGTAGCCCCTTTCCAGGAACGATTCCAGCATTGTGCGGTACCCGGCCGGTGTGAAGTCGGCGGTCAAGCTGAGCCCTCTACTCCGTCTGATTTAAGCCTGTTCACATGCCCGGGCGCCTCGATTACCGCCTCATGCAACGAAGACTTCGCTTCCATTTCTCAACTCCTCGAGGATGAGCCTCGACACGGATTCGCGCATGTGCCAATCGGGTAGAATCTCTCCGCGCATCAGAAACTCTCGCGCCTGAGTGCCGCTGATATGTTGTCTGAAATTGGCGTCGTGTTCGCACTGCTCGACGTGGGTCTCGCATCGCTGGCAGTATGAGACCTCGTCGAAGAAGACCAGCTGAATCCCGATATCTTCTACCTCCTCCAGCAGCCGCTGGGCGGCTTCCGGCGGATAGTAGTCGGCGAGACCGGTGTGGTCTCTCCCGACAATGAAGTGGCTGCATCCAAAATTCTTCCGACATAGCGCGGTGAAAAGCGCTTCCCGGGGTCCGCCGTAGCGCGAGTAGCTTGCGAATCCGCCGAGGACCGCCTTGTCGGGCGGGTAGAAGTTCTTGATCAGGTGTTCATAGGTCTTCAGAATTATCTCCCGCGAAAAGTCTCCGGGCTTTTTCGATCCTATGACCGGGTGGATGAAGATCCCGTCGCAGTCATGTTCGGCCAGGGCGGTTAGCTGAAGGTATTCGTGGGCACGGTGCGCCACATTGCGAGTATGAAAACCAACTATCCGTTCCCATTGGAGGTGCCGGAAGATTGTCCGCACCCGGGCCGGCGTCAGCTCGTAGGGCTTCCGATGCTGTAACACCTCGGCCAACAGATCGACCTTTCCCGCGACAAAGCGGTCCCCCCCCTCCAAAAGCCGGCCTACCCCCGGGTGGCCCGGATCCGAGGTTTCGAACCATCTTTCTGCCAGTGACCGGAGGTCCAGGCTGAAGCATTCCTCAACGTGTAGCAGCGCCCCGACATCACCACCGTGGGTCAACGCCACGGTTTCGCCTGGACCGTAGCCGAATTTGTCGCCGGCCTCCAGTTGCATCAGGATCGGCATTGGCCACACCGTCCCATTGGGCAGACGGTTCTCGGCCAGCACACTCTCCAGGGTCTCCCTGCCCATGAAGCCTTCTATCGGCGAAAAGGTGCCTGTTGCAATCTGCTTCACCTCCATCATGGCCTGCTCGCCAATTGTTTGGCGGGGGAGGTCGCGGAGCGCCGCAATGTCGTATTCCCCGAGCACCCGATCTACTAGAACGCCACCGTGTGGCGGAATCAGCCTGGAGGGAGAGCGCAGAGGAGCGTTTGTCGAGGGGTGCCTGGTGTGTGCTTCGTACTGGTCGATCAGCGATCGGATCATTCTCACGCACTCGACGGGATGTTTCCCCACGGCGGTCTCGGCCGCCAAGACCAGTCCATCGGCGCCATCCGCCAGGGTGTTGATCACGTCATTGACTTCCGCCCGCGTGGGTCGCCGGCTGGCAACCATGGACTCCAACAGGTTGGTGGCTACGTAGGCGGAGACTCCGGCGCTAGACGCCCGTCGAATAATCTCCTTCTGGGCGAAAGGCAGGCTCTCCAGGGCCACCTCACGGGATAGATCGCCCCGGTCTATCAAGATAGCGTCGGCCGCTTCCAGGATACCATTAAGATTTTCAAGACCTTCTCGGCTCTCGATCTTGGCGATGATTTGGGCATCGGCGTCGACAAGACTCCTCAGTAGCTCAACATCGCGCTGGTGATTTGCGAAGGAGAGGGCGAAACAGGGGACATTCAGACGTAGCCCAACTTCGATTGCCGCGTAGTCGGACTCCGTCAAAGAGGGCAGGCTGATGGTGCGGTCCACCATCGACACGGCCCTGTTTGACCCGATGGGCCCACCGCCCAGGACTCTCGCTTGATAGCCGGTCTCGACACCAACGACCTGCAACAACGCCGCTTCGAAGTCGATGCTGATCAGATCATCGACCGCCAGTTGGGCCAACACCGAAGCAGGGTAGAGAGGCACCCTGGTTGAATCTCCCTCCGTGGGGGCTGCAACGATCTCGATAATATCGCCGTATTTCAGGGTGACCCCGCCGCCCACCAGTGAGCCCGTCCGCACCTGTGCCCCCTGGGTATCCAGGCAGATAGGGATCTCGGAGTGAGCCCGGATGAAGCTCACCATCTCCTCAACCTCTTCGACCTTTGTGTGCGACAGGTTGATGCGAAGCAGGCTAACGCGGAGTTCGCCAAGTCGCCCTAGAGCCCAAGGATTAAGGGATGCCGGGCCGATCGTACAGAGTATTTTTCTATCCAAACTGCGAACCTTTAGCGTGGGGATGAGCGGCATCAAACTGAGGCATCGGCTGATCAAGGTAATAACGAACGACCTCCGAGCAGGCTCTCATAGGACTCAGGAAACAGGAACCTGAAACTGTCAAATGCGGTGTCCGCGAAGCGCCGGACCTGGTAACCCCGTTTCAGAAACGCGTCCATCGAGGAACGATAGCCGACCAGGGTGAAGTCGGTGGTTAAGCTGGATCCCCCAAAAGCGCCACGACACCGGATCCGACGGCAGACTATCGAAGGTGTTCTGACTCTATTTGGTCTGTCTCGGCAGGCCTCGATTCTCCCCGCCGGCGATCATTCCCTCGAGGTAGTTGTCATAGAAGGAAGAGTCCATTAGATATCGAGACTCCTCAATCGCGGCACGGAGGTCGTCCCAGTCCACCTGTGCCCGATTATCCTCGTCGAACCACCCCCGTACTATTCGACATCTTCGCTTCAGCATGGCAAATGCTTCGGGCACCCAGGTGTCAGCACCAAAGTCTACGAAGATAAGCGGTTTGTCGCTGGCAAAGGCTGAATTAAGCGTGGTGGTATGGGAGGACGTGAATATGACTGCGTCGGCGTTATCTATGACGTGTTCAAAAGGCTCGGTCAACAATTTGACGCCGAGGTCACTGGCAAATCCAGGGTAGGGTAATCCTATGCTGCCCGGATGCGGTTTATGTAGGGTTTCATATCCCCACTTACCGAGCTTGTCGAACAGCCGGGCCTCCCAATCTACAGCCACGATGTCAGGGATTTGAGGTACCGCGAGCATCCTCTCACCAAGGTAGAACGACGACGAGTACATGATGCGATGAATCTCCGGGGGCCGTACGTTCGATCTTCCGTTATTGGGTCTGTGGTTTCTTGTGGATGCACCGTCAAGGTTCGTGGATGGCACGGCGACAATCTGTGGGGGTTGGGGCAGAACGAGCAGGTCGGTGCGCATTCCTTTACGGATACCTTCGGCCTGGGCCTTATTGAAAGTAGCGAACACGTCGCAGGACTCGAACTCCGTCAACATAGGTAGGGACTGTAAGAGTAATCCGTAACCGATGCCGTGATCGTGTCCGGTTACAACGCCTCCATTCCGGCGAACCGCATTGCGAAGGATCCGGCTCCATACGAGGCCTCCGGACCCTGTCCACAGTTGCTTGGGCAGCCGTTCGGGCCGTTCCAGCAATGAATTCAAACGGTAACGAATCACCGCCGTGGTCTCGGAAAGCCATTCTCGGAGAGATTCCTCCAGGTACCCTGGTAGCTTCTCGTTGCCTGCGGCAAACCCGGCACGGACCGCGTCAAGTACAGCGTCGGCTATAGCCGGTCCGGCGGCTAAGCTGCCGATGGCTCTCCTCCAGCCCGAGTCTAGCGTATGGAGCCAATTCCCGGGATGCCCGAATTGGACGATGTTTGGAATCGCCAGTGCGTGGCGGGCGACCAGACCATCCCTCCGGACCGCCACGATGTCATGCTCCAAATCGGTGGGTCGCAGTACACCAGGGGATATCCCGTTCCAGGTCGCATACATCTTCATTCGGCCCAAGGCCACCCGTGCCCGACTCCTGGTATAAGGGAGACCAGTCTGGATCAGTGCGCTCTCGGGTGATGGCTGGGGCATGGTGCCGTTGGACACGGGGGTGAACACCCGGCTTCGCGGTGGCGGTATCAGATCACGGCCGGCTTGGTCCAGTCGTCGGCACACGGCATACGCCTGGTAGATAGACAGAGCTTCGTTTATGAAGATTCCTAAACAGGTGCGGATCGTATCGGTCTCTTCGTTGGCATCGCCGGAGCCACGAGCCACCGCTATCAGCGGCGGTAACATCGCGTCGCGCATGGCCAGCACTTCCTCGCGGGCCAGCGGCCAGGCGAAATCTTTGACTCCATGCTCATTGACCGCCATACGGCCTACATCGAGGACTACAGTCATGATCGGTGCGAAGCCCTTCCTAACGGCAGGGTCGGCGGACTGTGGTTCGGGCCAAAAGGGGCCTCGAGTATCACTGTGTGACCTTGGAGATGAAATTGTCGTACCAGACCGCTGTGAAGACGTGCTTCCACAGGAACGTCTCGAACCCAACGTTGTCTCTGGTCAATCGCTCGTACTGCGATTCCAGGTATTTTTTCGAGACCAGGCCGAGGGATGTAAACCTCGACTCTAAAAGATAATCACGAAACCAGGGGTTTTCGCTGGGCCATTTTTGACTGGCCTCCAAGAAAGATACCCCGAAGAACTCTTTGGGCCGCTTACGAATACGCTCGGGTATCATCCCTTTCATGGCAAGCCGAAGAGGGTACTTTACGAGCTCGGGCGTTCTCAGCGAGGCCAGCGGCAGATTAACGGCCAGAGAGACCATATCCTCGTCCAGGAAGGGCAGTCTCATCTCCACGCTGTGCTTCATGCAACTCGGCTCACTTCGCCTCAACAAGACCTCGGGCAGCTTATGGACGAACTCGAGGAACTGCATCCGGTGTCGGTAGTCTGCGTTACTATTAACCGACCGTGACATGTCGTAGCAGGCTCGCACGAAACCCAGGACGTCGGAATCGGTGCTCACGGGGCTGTAGCGGCTTGTGTCGAGCCCGGGTGTGTCCTGGAGCGGGCCGGGAAGACGCTCCGGGTTAAAGTAGTTATCGCGCTGGTACTCGAACCTCGGGTGCACGCCTCCTCCCCAGAACATGAGGTCGGCGATGGCGTCCCTGTCCTCCCAGCGCGGGGCCGATGACCGCAACGCCATAGGGACGCCGCTGTCAAAGGGCGAGCTGTCGAGGTCGGAGTCCGGCTCGCTTTGCACTCTCTGTCGCTCGGATAAGACGTTCCAGTGAAAATCGTAGCCAAAAAACAGCTCGTCGGCCCCCTCTCCGTGGAGCATTACAGGCACGCCGTCTTTGCTTGCGGCTTCCGCCATCTCCCATAGCCAGAATTCGCCCAGGACTTCAGGTGGGAGGTCGCATGTGTCAATGAACTCTCGAAGCCGGGCGGGCTGCGTTCTCAGCATGGTGTGCGGGCTCTCGAACTTGTCGGCAGCCTCCTTCGCGAAACTGAACTCGTCTCTGGTATGCTTGGTCCTCTCATCCGAATAGCCGATCGAATAGCTTCGCAGGTTACTGGAACCCAGCGCCGCCAGGCATGCCAGAATGCTGGTCGAGTCAACCCCACCGCTGAGAAACATGCCGACGGGACGATCGCTCATCAGCCGGCGTTTTACGGCCTGCATGAGGGTCTCCCGAATGCGCTCCGCCACCTCGCTTTCGGTCATCCCGGACAGGCCCTGCTTACCCAGCTCGTCCAGGATGGACCAGTGGCGCACCAGCTGCGGTGTTTCGTCCACCGGACATCGCACGTAGGAACCGGCCGGGACCACGTAGACGTTCTCAAGCAAGGTGAAGGGTGGGGCGGGGGCGTGCATGACGAAATACTGGTACAGCCCGCCGGGGTTTATCTCCGCGCCCACATCCGGGTGCTCCAGGATCGCGCGTAACTCTGAGCCGAACACAACAAGGCCGTCTTTCGAGTAAAAGTAGAGCGGCTGAAGGCCGGCCCGGTCACGGGCCAGGTATACGGTTCGCGAGCGCCCGTCCCAGACCGCAAAGGCGTATTGCCCTTTGAACCGGCTGAGACATTCGATGCCCCATTCCTGGAAGGCGTACAGGACCGTCTCGCTGTCGCAGTCGGACCGGAAGCGGTACCCGAGCCGCTCGAGTTGGCCTCTCAGTTCCAGATGGTTGTAGACCTCACCGTTGTATGACAGCACAATGTCAGCGGTCTCGCTGATCATCGGCTGGCGGGCTCGCTCCGAGAGGTCTACGATGCTCAACCGGCGGTTTGCAAGAGCCACCTGTCCAGAATCGTTGGTCCAGGAGCCGAAGTCGTCGGGACCACGGTGCACAAGGGAGTCCCGCATCCGGTCGAGGACGGCTCCTGTGTCGTTACCGAGGTTAACAGAAGACCGGCAGTCCAGCCAACCTACTACTCCACACATGTTACTTGGATCCTCGGGCGTAGTACCGTCTTGAAGATTCCCATGCACGTATAGAATTCAAGTCACCGGTGACAAATCTCTGGAGGTAACTCTGCAAAGCCTTGTGTTTTTCTTTGACACCTCGTTCCCGGCTGGTGGTTCCCCGGAGGCGGTAGAGGCCCAGTGAGAATGCCGCTCTGGCATATGCCTCCTCCTCACCAGTGGACCGCAGCAGGTCGATGGCTTGCCGGGCCCATTTTACTGTATTTGCGATATATTCCCGATCGCCTGAGTTCTCGATGTAAGAGAGGTCGAATTGGTCTATCGTGTATTCCAGATTTATGTTTTCGGGACCCTTCTCGGAGGTTTTGACCAAGCCTATTTTCAAGGGCTCGTTGTCGATCTCGTACAAATTTTCGCGACCTTGAAGTGGGACCATTGGTTTACATCCGAGCCCTTCGAGGAAACGGACGAGGGACTCATACCTAAAGGTCCACATGTATGGAACAAAAAAGTCATCCAGAATGTTCTCGAAATATATATCGTCAGGGTTTTCGTACTCTGAAAAGCCGGTTGGAAAGCAGAAAGGGATGAGCCTCAGGGTCACCTCTCGATCGCTCCACTTGAGCATGCTCCTAGCAATCTGGTCGATGAAGAATCTGAACGTGTCCGACTGATAGACGCTGAGATAGAGCCGCCCTCCTATCTT
>CAZEDC010000142.1:0-18383 GCA_964510985.1 uncultured Dehalococcoidia bacterium | reverse complement strand
CCCCGACAAGTATTTTGAGATAATTTCTAAAGACCCTGGCAGGAACCTGTGTCCGGCACACCCCCGCCGTCAAGTGGTAAAAGGTACTGTAGCGCTTGAGGCAAAGCGTTTATCCATGCCAGGTTGCTGTGGGTCCCTTCGTAGGTGCAGTACAGGTGGTCGATGTCTTTACCGGCCAGGTCCTTGTGAAACAGGAAAGTGTTCAGTTCGCCGTATACACCGCGTTGGTCTTTGTTGCCGGATGCCAGGAAGACCTCCATTCCGTTTGAAGGGACCATCTCGCCGTCGCTCAGTTTCCGCCTGAGGAAGTCGTAGTTGCCGCTGAGGCCAAAAGCTCCGTCGAAGACGGCATCGTTGCCCAGGGCGAGTTGCAGCGCGGCCCTGCCTCCGATGGAGAAGCCCCCGAGGTACCTCCGGCCGTTGGAACGATATTTGCTACCCACCTCCCCGACCATCTCCCTGACGATATAGTCCTCGAAGTCTCCATCGCAAGATATCTTGTAAATTCTCAGTCCACTCAAACGGTCGCCAATCGCCTTGAGAGTGCGTGCAACGAAATCCAGTCCGGTATCGCAGTGATCGTCGTAGAGACTTGTCGTCGAGAAGTCCCTTTCGACCCGGTTGCCGTTGGGCATTACGATGATCATCGGTCTGATTTTCCCCGATTCGATCATCGCCGTGGCGATGCGGTCGATCCTGGCAACCTCGGTCCACCATCGGTGGCCCTGGCTCATCCCGTGCAATAGGAACAGCGTGGGATAGGTATCGTTTGACTCCTCGTAGCCTGGGGGCAGGTAGACCCAGTAGGTCCTCTCTTCGTCCAATACCTGGCTGGCGAATTTTTGTTCCATGACATTCGGTAGTGGGTTGACGGCGTAGTCCAGGTTGAATTCTACGCCTTCGACCTGGAAGGTGCGGTCCTGGAATGGCTCCATCATAAGCGAAGCGGCGGTGGCCGGTACGCTCCTCAATTGCTGCGAAGCGGCCCCCATGGGCGGCAATTCGGACAAGATGCGCTCCACCCTGTAGTAGGCCCCGTCGCCGGGGACCAGGCTCAGGACCGCCACCAGAGAGATGACTCCTCCCAGCACGGCCATCGATAATCGCAACGCTCGGCGTAAGGGGAGGAGTTGCCTAACGGTAGCTCTGCCAAGCTGTGTTAAAGGTGTCACCTGTTTCCCTTAGAAATTACCTAGCCGTAACTAATACACACCGACGCGTACGGGCCGAACGAATCCTATCATAAGCAATCGCGATGGAATCCCCGGCTTTTCCGCTTGGAATCCGCCGAAGACAGTTAGCCGGCCCACGGAGCTTTCCCACCGATGTCAAGACCAAATTCTTTTTCCTGGGGCGCTCCCGGTAACCCGAGCGGAACGACGTGAGGCGAGTGGCCTATCATCCTGGTATAATGTTTCCTTAAGCGGCCCATGGTACAGCGGCTCGTGCCGCTCGACCCTGGAACCGACCCGCTATCGGCAAAAGCGCGATTGGTTGGGAAAAACATCCCTTCAAGGACGATTACTCCTGTCTTCTTGAAGTTGAGGACCGGTGAACGACATCTGCCCGAGTAACCTGCTCCGTATAAATATTTGGTTGGACAGTCCAGCGGCTGTGGCCGTCCGGTGCGCCCCGTGACGCACGAAAGGCCGGACGACAAGGAGTTGATGGAGTCGATTGTCCAGAAAGATCGGGCGGCGCTACAAGCACTATACGACCGGTATGCAGGCCCGGTCTACTCGCTGGCTATGCACATGCTCAGAGATTCGGGTGCGCGGAAGAGGTCACACAAGACGTATTTTTTAACGTGTGGCGGAGGGCGCCTTCGTACAAACCGGAACGGGGGAAGACAACCTCCTGGCTGTTCAGTATCGCCCACCACAGGACCATAGACGAACTTCGGCGGCGGCGGCGTGACCGCGAGAAATTACAACATGGGGTCGACCTGACCGATAAGCTTTCAGACACCGGGAACGACCCCGTAGACTATGCCACATTGAAATTTGTACGTGGACAGCTAAAAGATGCTCTCTCCACGTTAAGACCGGAGCAGAGGGAGGTTGTGACACTGGCCTATTTTGGAGGTCTGACGCACTCAGAGATATCGAACAAGCTGGGGCAACCCCTGGGCACCGTGAAGACACGAATGCGTCTCGCATTGAAAAAGCTCAGGGAGGTGTTGGGACCCACCGTCCAGGAGTTTGCAGACTATGGACTGTAAGAAGGCTGAGGAACTCTTCGAACCGTTCCTTCTTGGAGCCCTGGACGGTCGACAGCGGAGGCGGATGGAGTCCCATCTCGGGTCCTGTCCTGCGTGTAGCACGAGGCTACAGGGAGACGGCGAGACTGTGACCAGACTCGCCTTTTCGGTACCCCAGCTAGCGGTCCCACCAGTCGTCGAAGAGCACCTGTTTTCCAGGATAGATGCCGACAATCGCCGCGGCTTGCCGGCACGGGTGTGGAGGAGACTGGCGGTGTTCAAGCCGAGCCTGGTCCCCGGCGCCCCCATCCAGGCGAGCTTCGCGTTGGCGGCGGTCGTGATTGTGGGGCTGGTCTGGGGTGGTATCTGGTTCAACGGCAGGTTGAACCAGATATCTGTCGACAATGAACAGCTCAATGCCCAGGTCGAGACCATGGTCGAAGAGGATGCGCAGGTCAAGAAAATGGTGAATGACCAGCGTTACCTTACCTCGATGACGGCCGCGCCCGGTGTCTCCGTCAACATGCTCTGGGGCACCGAGCAGTCCTTGAAGGCCTGGGGAATGATCGCCTGCTGCGCGGTCTCGGACACTGGGATGGTCGCGCTGCTCGCGGTGCTAAACCTCCCACCACTGCCCGGCGACAAGGTTTACCAGGCCTGGCTCGTCAAAGGAGAGCAACGGCATAGCGCCGGGCTTTTCACCGTGGACTCGACGGGATACGCTCAGACTGTTATTATACCCGTGGCTCCGATGGCTGAGTTCGATGCCATTGGGATAACTGTGGAGCCCATAGGTGGGAGCCCGGATCCCACAGGAACGGGTGTTCTCCGCGGCGATTTGTGAATTTTCGTCACAAACTACGCCCTCAAGGCCTATGCTGGCGTTCCAGCTTATGGTAGGGTATTGGGGGCACGAGCATGCATGTTCGTGTTCAGTATTAGTGTGTCCAGTCTAAGAAGGAGAGGCACTTACCATGTCCAGGATTAAGATTCTTTTTGTGATCGCCCTCGTTTCGATCATGGCGTTCCCGGTTGGACTGGCTCAGGCTCAGCAAGCCGTACCGATATCGGCGGACGAGACGTTCGGGACCGTGGTCATTTGGGATGACGCCGCACTCAGCGACGCCGTCACGTACTCTCTGACCGGTATAGCGACTCCCGCCGCAGGCACGGTCCTGGTGGGATGGCTGGTGTCGGACGACGGCGCCACCAAGCTCAACACCGGCGCCTTGACGGTTGCGGCGGACGGCACGGTTAGCCACACATTCGACAGTAACTCCGCCGGGTATACCGGAGAGAACCTGATAGCGGCCTACGACAAGGTTGTCATCACGTCCGAGGCCGAGGCGGATGCGGCCGCGGCCAGCCCGGCGGGGACGGCGGTGTACAACCACGTGATCCCAGCGGCCGGTCTTGCCCACATCCGACACCTGCTAACCAGCTATCCCGAGGGTTCGGAAACCGGAATCCTCACCGACCTCAAGACTCAGCTTGACGCCGCCATAGCCCATGCAAACCTGGCCAAGAACTCCACCACCCTGGAAGACATTCTGACACACACGCACCACGTTATCAACATACTCGAGGGTGCGACCGGCGCCAACTACGACATATCCTTCGGTGATCCTGGAGACGGCATTGGCGCCATCAACTACGCAATAGACCGCAAACACGGTCCATTCGCCGCAGCGGCCGTGCCGGACGATGAGGTAATCGCGGCCGGTGCGGCCCTGGTTGACATCACGGGCAAGAACGCCGAGGACTGGGCCACGGAGGCGAGGGACATCGCCCTCGATAGCGTCGTGCCCGCCGGTAGTTTAGCTCTGGCCCAGATCTTCCTGGGTCCGGGTGCGGGCAGCGTGATCAGCGCACTGGACGCAGCCCGAAACGGTTACGACGCCAACGGTGACGGCACCATCGCTTCGGTTGCCGGAGAGGGCGGCGCCCAGCAGGCTTACGTCGAGGCGCAGAGGACAGCGACCTTCACCCTGACAGCCGGCCCGCCAGGGGAAGTCGAGGTTCCTCCGGACGCCACGCCAACGCCAGCCCCAACGCCAGCCCCCACCCCAGAGACCCCCTCAGCGCCCGGTATAGGGCTGCCATCGGTCGGCGACTCCTCCATACCGCTCTTGGCCCAGATCGCGTTGATCGCATCCCTGGTGGTCCTGAGCACAGGCGGTATCATTCTAGTCAGGACTCGGCGCCCCAGTACAAGGGCGTAAGACCGCCGGAGACGATAAATTTCAAGAGGCCCCGTCATCAAGGTGTGGCGGGGCCTCTTGTGGCATCTGCGACCTGTCCGGCAGCCCGAACCAGTTCTTCCGCGCGTTTCGAGCACTCAGTCCGGAGTGAGGTATGTCGGCTGCTCCTAAGCTCCTCATAATATCGGCCATCGTAGCGTTGAGTATCGGGGCCCATGCCTGTGGCGGCTCCAACAACAAGACTCCACCGCCCGCCGTCACCTCATCGTTAACTGCCACCGCGTCGCCGACATCGACCTCGACACCAACACCGACTCCCACGCCCATCAACCCCGAGGCGGTGCTTCGGGAAGCCGGGGAGGCGATGAAGAACGTGGACTCCTTCCACTACCGGCTAAGCCACCGGAGTGGAGGTACGGCGCTGTTGCCGAACCTGGTCCTTCAGGAGGCGGAGGGGGACGTTATCAAGCCCGATAAGATCTCAGCCGAGTTTTCCGGCTCTTTCGGTGGGATCGCAATCAAGTCCGGGCTCATAACCCTGGGCGAAGACAGTTATATGACCAATCCACTCACCGGCCGGTGGGAGAGCGTTCCCAGAGAAGTTAGCCCCCTCGGGTTTTTCAACCCTCGGAAAGGCATAGCGTCGATGATGGAGCAGGTCGACCAGGTAAGCCTCGTTCCGGATGGGAAGGATGTTTATCTAATTCGAGGGAGACTGCCTGCCGAGGCACTGGCCCCCCTTTTGGGTGCCACGGTAAAGGGCACGACTGTCGGGGTGGAGCTTACAATCGATGCCGACGAGGGATACCTGCTGGAAGCCGTATTGGACGGACGGGTAACCTCGACAGAGCCCGAGGGTACCGTTAGGGTTATAACGCTGTCGAAATTCAACGAGCAGATCACCATCACACCCCCCTAAAAGCACTCCCCAGCGAACAAACAGGCATTGCCCGCGCTCGGGTTTCACCGCCCGGACTGGGTAACGCCGATACCGACAGACGATGCGCCGTTATTAGGGACGACATGTTTCCAGGACGGCAGGACGACTAATCATCGTAGGGGCGTCCCAACCCAATCAGGTAAGAATGTCGAAAATCTCGCTCCCAGGCATCTTCAATCCCTGGCGACGCGTACCACCTTACGTGGCATTGATTCCGGTCTGCGTCGGTGTGTTCATTGCGGCCGACGACCAGACGGTCGTCGTAACGATCCTGCCACAGATCATGCTGGACATGGAGGTCCAGGTCTGGGAACTCGACCGGGCGTCATGGACGATAACTGGCTACCTGCTCGGGTATGTGGCGGCCATGCCGCTTATCGGGAGGATTTCGGACGTCTGGGGACATCGGCGAATATTCGTTTTGTCAATGCTCGTGTTTATGGTGGGGTCCGCGGCGGCAGCCCTGATGCCTACCCTGGGCTGGCTGGTCGTGGCTCGCGTGTTCCAGGCGGTGGGAGCCGGTGCGCTGGTCCCGGTTTCCATCGCTATAGTGGGAGACCTGTTTCCCGCGGGACGCCGGGGACTGCCCATGGGCCTAATCGGAGCTTCGGCCGAGGCCGGAGGGGTAATCGGGCCGCTCTGGGGGGGAATCATCACCAGATACCTGGACTGGGAGTGGGTGTTTTGGATCAACCTCCCGCTGGGAGCCGCAGTCCTGGTGATCCTGGCTCTCGTGTTGAGGCCCAGCCCCCACTACAAAGCCAGGGTGGACTACCTGGGAGGAGGCCTCATCGCGGTGAGCCTGGCAGCCCTAACGCTGGGCCTGGCCCGAGTCGGGGATGCCGATGTGTTGATGGTGGGTTACCTGGTGTCATCGGTGCTGGCGCTTGCCCTGTTTATCGTCCGGCAGGGTACCGTTGCAGAGCCATTGCTTCCTCTGAGCATGTTCAAGGGCTGGGCTTTCAGAGCGGCCAACGCAACCCACCTACTGGTGGGAGGCGCGCTCATCATCGGCATGGTGACGATACCGTTGATGGCCAACACCGTACTGGGCCAGTCTCCCCTTGAAGGCGGCCTGCGACTGATGCGGCTGACGGCCGCGATACCCGTGGGGGCGGTGTTGGGTGGGCTTGCCTGCCAGAGGATGGACTTCAGGGTGCCGACGATCGCGGGCCTGGCGCTGGCCGCTCTGGGGTTCATGCTCATGAGCCGGTGGGACCTCGCGACGGGTGACCCGGAGTTAACCCTCCATCTGGCGACGGCGGGCCTCGGATTCGGTCTGGTGATTGCGCCCATCGCGCTGGCCGCTATGAATTCGGTGGGCGCCGGCGACAGAGGCACCGCAGCCGGGGTGATAACAGCCATGAGAATGGTGGGCATGACCCTGGGTCTGGCAACTCTGACCGCATGGGGCATGGACCGGTTTCAGGGGCTCGTGGCGGGACTGGGTTCGCCCTTCCGCCAAGCCGGGGAGACAGGCGCGCAGTTCCAAGAGCGAAGCCTGGAGTATTGGACGAAGGTCACCGACGCGGGGTTCACCCTGTACAACGAGTTTTTTCTGGTCGCCATGGGCGTGAGCATGGTCGCCATTCTGACCGCAGCCCTGATGGCCTGGAGTAGTAGCCGGCGCAGCCCTTGACTCCGGCCCAGCGTGGTTAACCCGAACGCATTCTCGCCCCACATCCCCCTGAGACTGGGCTAAGATGGCCCTGTGAGGCCTGCTTGGCTCAAGAGTCAGGCCGTCGTGTAATTCCTGTAGGGTACACTCTAACACCTGACCAGTGTTCTGAAAAAACGCCGGCGCGAGAGGGCACCACATGCCACCGGAGGGTAGAAGCGACAGAATGCAGGGTTGTGACAAGGTCGGAGCGGGCCAGGTTGAACCTGAGCCCGAGAAGCAAACACGGTCCATACGCGAAGACTTACGGGGCAAGGCGACGAGGATAATAACTGTCGCGGCCACCGCCGCCGTCGTTGTGGTTTTGGGTGTTGTCATAGCTCAGTTCATATCGCCGTCGAACGCGGTCTCTGACTTCGAATTCGTTACGTATCAGGGCCAGGAGGTGTTGGGCGGCTCACGGGTGAATTTCGGTGATCTCATCGGCAGAGGTAGACCGGTGGTGTTGAATTTTTGGGGCAGCGATTGTCCGCCCTGCCTCCAGGAAATGCCCGCCTTCCAGCGAATTTATGAACGGCATATGGACGACATACTGTTCGTAGGACTGGACGTGGGAATATTTACCGGTCTGGGAACACGGCAAGGAGCCTTGAGCCTACTGGAGCAGCTGGGTATCACGTATCCCGCCGGTACTCCGCCTGACCGGACTCCGGTCGACGACTACGCGGTAGATAGCCTGCCCACGACCATATTTTTTACAGTAAGGGGAGAGGTATTCAGAAGATGGGACGGCAGCATCAGCGAGGAGAGGATGAACGCCATAGTTGATGCCCTGCTGGAGGAGTCGTAGGCGGTACGAAGCCGAACGTGCGCCCGTTACACCTTGGAGTAGACCGGTGTGGCAATTCTGGTGCCGTCGGGCAGCTCGTCAACCGTAAAGTCACCGAACAGGAGGGGTGCTTCCAGCTGCAGTATCTCCAGTACGGCCAGCGCCAGGCCTCGGATCTCCCAGTCGGCGTAGACCGCTCCTCTCATCTCGATGAAGTGTCTCCAGGAACGGACGTTGGCGGTCACGAAGATCTTGGTCTCGGTGGCGTTGGGAAGTACGGCCCTGGCCGCCTGGCGCACCGCTTTTCTCCGGTCCCTGGCCGCATCGAACCACTCGGCCGGCAGGATTTTATCCAGGGTCTCGACCAGCTCCTTATAGCTTGAGGACGTCTTCTCCAGAGCCTCCTCCAGGATGGCCCGGGCCTCCTCGGAGCCTTCGATCTCTTTGAGCAATGCGGGAGGCACCACGAAGGGGGCTCCGGCTTCGTCCACATATCGCTGCGACCTCTGGCTGTAGGCAAATCCCGCCCTGTGCCTGACCAACTCATGGGTCAGGCTGCGGGAGACACCGGTGAAGACGAAACCGTAGTTGACATGCTCGAATACGCTGCCGTCCCTGGACGACAAGAGATTGTTGACGAAATCGGCAATGTCCTTCCTGCCCCGCCCGAAGCTCATGTAGCAGAGACGGGCCGATATCTCGATGACGGCGGAGGACTCATCGTCGCCGGCCCTGATGCTGTCCGGGATGGGCGGTACGCCTTCGTCCTCCAGGAATGCGGCGACCTGCTCCCAGTCAACGGACGGCCTTGTTACCAGGTAGACTTTAGGCGCGGTCAAATAGGTCATGGAGCACTCTCCTCGTCAGCGCCTCTATGGTAGCGTGAACAAGTTTTACCGGGCTGTTTATGCTGAAGTTAACGTTTGGCATCTTTTGCGCCCCAGGCCCGCATAGGTCGGATGCTACACCAGCATACCCAGGGGATTTTCCAGCCGGCGCTTGACCTCGTTGAGGAATCGGGCGCCCTCGGCGCCGTCCACGATGCGATGGTCGGCGGACAGTGTTGCGGTCATAGTCTGGGCGATGGCAACCTGATCATCCTTCACGACCGGTCTCTTCACCACCGTGCCCACGGCCAGGACCGCTGTCTGGGGCGGCTGGATGATCGCCACGAAGCTGGTGACGTCGAACATGCCCATGTTGCTGATGGCGAAGGTGCCTCCCGAGTACTCCTGCGGATGCAGAGCGCCGCCCTTGGCTCGCTCAGCCAGGTCTTTGCTGGCCGCGGCAATGTCCTTCAAGGACCTATCGGCACAGTCCATGATGGCGGGCATGATCAGCCCCTCTTCTCCGTCGATGGCAATTCCGATGTTGATCTTCTCGTTCAGCTGAATGCCGTCATCATGCAGGAAGGCGTTGAAGTTTGGATAGGTTTTCAGCGCTTCAACACATGCCTTAATGATCAGGTCGTTGACGCTCACCCGGAGCCCCTCGGATTCCAGGGCCTGGTTTATCTGCCAGCGTAACTCCATGGCCCGGGTGACATCTATTTCTGATGAGGCGTAGAAGTGGGGCTTCTCCTGCTTGCTCCTGACGGTCACCCTGGCGATCTGTTGACGGATACGCGACAGTGGGACCCGTTCGGCGCCATCCGACGCGGGAGCCGGCGGCTCGGCAGGTGCGGGCGTAGGTGGTGCAGGCGCAAGGGACTCGGGCTCGACCGGAGCCGGCGCAGTGACGGCGGTGCCGGGCTCGGCGGCCAGGACGTCATCCCTCGTGATCCGCCCCCCCGGTCCGGTGCCCGGGACCCGGGACAGATCGACGCCTCGCTCGGCGGCCAATCTTCGGGCCACGGGCGATGCCCTGACCTCGCGGGGCGATTCTGGTGGGGCTTCGGTGTCAGGGACCTGCACCTCGGGGGCAGGAACATCAACCAGTGGCGGAGGAGTAACCAGGGCGGGACGCGGTTCTTCCTCATCCGCGGCCGGCGGCTCAGGCATGTTGGCGACTGGCTGAGCTTCATCCAAATCCGAGGGAGGCTCATCGGTCACTGGACCGGCGACCGGCTCTCCTTGCGCACCGATTAGTGCAATGGGCTGGCCGACCGGCACAGTACCGCCTTCCGAGACGAGTATCTTTTGCAGGACTCCGGCTGCATACGACTCGAATTCGACAACCGCCTTGTCCGTCTCGATCTCGGCTATGGGTTCGCCCACCTGTACGTCGGAACCCTCCGACTTGAGCCAGCGGACGACCGTCCCCTCTTGCATGTCGTAGCCCATCTGGGGCATCGTAAGTTCGGTAGCCAGAGCGCACCCCCTGCCAGGTTCTTGATGTCAGTTATAAGCTTCAGCCCAGACCATGAACCGTACATGCTCTCTCGCCGGTAATTCACCGGCGATGAGCCGCACGCCCACGGTCACCGGCTAGAATCCAAAATTCTCCTCTATGGCCCGCAGCACCGTGCCGGCGTTGGGTATTGAGGCCTCCTCGAGATTGCGAGCGTACGGAGTGGGCACGTCGAGTCCACCGACCCGTGCAACGGGTCCGTCCAGGTAGTCGAACGCCCGCTCCTGTATCGTGCTGGCGATCTCGGCCGCAAAACCCCCCGTTTTCCAGGTCTCTTCCACGACCACCGCCCGATTGGTCTTCCTGACCGACTCGATGACGGCATCCATGTCGAGCGGCCGCAAAGACCGCAGGTCGACAACCTCCGCCTCACGACCCTTTGCTGCCAGGGCATCCGCGGCCTCCAGGGCCACGTGGGCCATCCTCGAGTAGGCTATGATAGTAACATCGTTACCGGGCCGGCGGATAGCCGCCTCGCCAAATGGGATTTCGTACCATTCCTCGGGCACCTCGCCTCTCGTTCCGTAGAGCAGCGCGTGTTCGGCGAAGATCACGGGGTTTGGGTCCTTGACGGCTGAGCGGAGCAGGCCGAGGGCGTCGTAAGGGGTCGAAGGTACCGCGACTTTAAGACCCGGCACCGACGCGTACCATCCTTCGAAACTCTGGGAGTGGGTCGCGCCGAGTTGGCCGCCTCCACCCGTGACCGTCCTGATGACGATGGGCACGGAGAACTGGCCGTTGGTCATGTAGCTCAGCTTGGCGGCATGGTTGACGATCTGGTCCATGGCCAAAAGTGTGAAGTTGATGGTCATTATCTCCACGATGGGCCGTAGTCCCACCATGGCTGCACCAACTGCGGAGCCGACCATCACGGACTCGGATATGGGCGTATCTCTGATACGGTCGGGACCGTACTCTTCAAGGAACCCTCCCGTCACGGCGTAGGCCCCGCCGTAAGCGCCGATGTCTTCTCCCATTAGGAATACCCTGTCGTCGGTGGCCAGTGCATCTCTCAGGCCGCGGGCGATGGCCTCCCTGACAATCATTTCAGGCATCTTCGACTCCGGGCTCGGCGTACACGTGGTCGTACAGCGACTCGAGCAGGGGTTCGGGACTCTCCAGCGCGAAGCGCACCGCATCCTCGACGGTCTCACCAACCTCGGCGTCGATTCGGGCGACGTCATCCGCGGTTATCAAGCCACCCTCCAGGGCCAGGGCCTCGAATCTCTGAATGGGGTCTCTCTCTCGCCAGTCATCGACCTCCGAGGACTCCCTGTAAAATGTCGGGTCGGCAATAGAGTGACCGCGAAAGCGATAGGTCATGGCCTCCAGGAACACGGGGCCGTCACCGGACCGGATTCTGGCCAGGGCCTCGGTTACTGATTCCCTGATAGCCACCAGGTCCATGCCGTCGACCTGGACGGCGGGGATCTTGTAGGGTTCGGCCATGAGATAGAGGTCTCTGCCTCCGGCATGAGTCCGGTCCACGTGGGTGCCCATACCGTATAGATTGTTCTCCAGGAAGAAGAGCACGGGGAGTTTCCACAGCGAGGCGAGGTTCATGGATTCGTGGAACTCTCCCTCGTTGACGGCACCGTCGCCAAAGAAACAGAGGACGACGCCGTTCTCGCGCCTGTATTTGATGGCCAGCGCGATACCGACCGCGATGGGAAGCTGGCCGCCGACTATGGCGTAACCTCCCATGAAGTTCCTGGAGGCGTCGAAGAGGTGCATGGAGCCGCCTTTTCCACCGCTGCTCCCGGTGGCCTTACCGCATAACTCGGCCATCACCACCTTGGGATCCATGCCTCTGGCCAGAGCGTGGCCATGGTCGCGGTAGTGGGTCACGACGTAGTCGGCTTCGCTCAAGGCTGGAACGGAACCGACCGCGACGGCCTCCTGGCCGATGTACAGGTGCAAGAAACCCTTTATCTTGCCCTGCATGTAGAGCCTGGCACCGGCCTCCTCGAACCTGCGGATGAGGAGCATCTGCCGGTGGGACTCGGCCACCTGGTCAGCATCCAGCTTCATCTCTACCTTCATAACCTGCCTGAGAGTCTAACTGTTTAACCGCGGAGCCGCTGAATCTAAAGTCCGCAGATCCTCTGGGTGGCGGCTAACTAAGTACCCAACCAACATTGAATTAACACGCTGTCATGCTGAGGAGCGGAGCGACGAAGTATCTGTCCGCCACCTTAATCGGTATTGGCGCGGACTCCGACTCTTCGGAGGCGCAGGGTGGCAGTCGGTATCTGGGATGGGAGCCTCTCAACCCCAGACTCTTCGCTCCGCTCAGGGTGACAGACGTTGAACTCTTTATGTCCATCTACTTTGATGCAGCCTGCTCTAGATGTGAATGGACTGACCCTCGGCCCCCAGGGCAGCCTCTTTGATGGTCTCAGATATCGAGGGATGCGGATGGACCAGCCAGCCCAGCTCCGTAGACGTGCCCTCCAGCAATCTGGTCATACCCAGCTCACCCAACAGCTCGGTCACTTCAGCACCGATCAGGTGAGCGCCCAGCAGTTCGCCTATTTCAGAGTCAAACACAAGCTTGGCCAGGCCTTCACTCTCACCCAGAGCCAGGGCCTTGCCACTGGCGGCGAAGGGGAATTTACCGATCTTTACGTCATAGCCCTGTTCTCGTGCCTGGGCCTCTGTGAGGCCTATGCTGGCCACCTGGGGCCGGCAGTATATCGCCCTGGGCATCTGGGCATAGTCGAGCGTGGATGGATCGAGTCCCGCGATGGTCTCGACGGCAGTGACGCCCTGGGCAGAGGCAACGTGCGCCAGGAGGAGCTTGCCGGTCATATCACCGATAGCGTAAACACCCTGGACATTGGTCCGCATGTTGTCGTCGATCACGACGAACCCACGGTCGGTCTCGATTCCCACCTCCTCCAGGCCGATGTTCTCTATGTTTCCCTGAACGCCAATGGCCACCAGGACCTTGTCGCACTCCAGGGAGGTCTCGCCGTCTGCTTCCTTGACCGTAACCTTCGCCCGGCTGCCCTCGACCGAGATGCCCTCCACAGTGGCGCCGGTCATAAAGTTTATTCCCTGTTTCTTGAAGGCCCGCTCAAGCTGCCTGCTTATCTCTTCGTCCTCCTGAGGGATGAGCCGCGGCAGCAGTTCGACGATGGTGACATCTGCACCATAGGTCCGGTAGATGTGAGCGAACTCGACGCCGATTGCGCCCCCTCCTACGATGACCACAGATGGGGGAACGTCCCGCATCTCAAGGGCCTCGCGACTGGTGATGACCACCTGGCGGTCTACGGGGAGGCTGGGCAGCGTTCGCTCCCTGGCGCCGGTGGCGAGGATGATGTTCTCGGCGGACAGGGTCTGTCCAGATGTCTCGACCCGGATGGTGTTCCGGTCGGTCAGATGGCCGGCACCTGATATGTGCTCGACGTTGTTCTTTTTCAGCAGCATACCCACGCCCTGGGTCAAGCGCTTGACGACCTTACGGCTGCGGTCAACGGCCGCTCCAAAGTCGTACCGTAGGTTATCGACTCCGATTCCGAACTCTTCGGCGCGGTTTATCAGTCCCAGCACCTCGGCGTTACGGAGCAGGGCCTTACTGGGTATACAGCCCCAGTTGAGACAGATTCCGCCCAGGTCGTCTCTCTCGACGATGGCGGTCTTCATCCCAAGTTGACCGGCGCGAATCGCGGCTACGTAGCCGCCAGGGCCGGCACCTAACACGACCAGGTCATAATCAGCCAATGATACACCTCTGTCAACGGAGAAATCCTGGCCTAGAACACCCAGTAACAGTTAGCCATTTTATACCAAAGCCAACTTCGTTATAAAGCGGTATTCCGTCCTTCAATGAGAGCCATTTTTCGGAATTCAACCTGGCCCTCGTTACCACGGTGCCGGTGACAAAATACCGGATGCACTCCTGAGGCCACTACCAGGTACTGGGCGACCCTGAACTCTGGTATGCCATGATAGGGGCAGTCGCCGCTCTCAACCTCGGACGGAGTCGGGTGCCAGCTTGACACCGAAAATGCACGCAACTAACATAGTTCTGACGCCGAGGTAGCTCAGTTGGTAGAGCACAGCACTGAAAATGCTGGTGTCGTCAGTTCGATTCTGACCCTCGGCATACCGGCTCCCATAAAACGGCAGTCGGGCGGCGCTACAGCCGCGAAGGCATGAGCGGGCGGGCGTAGCTCAGTGGTAGAGCGCGTCCTTGCCAAGGACGAGGTCGTGGGTTCGAACCCCATCGCCCGCTCCAGGTTTCCCTCTAAAAACGCGGCTCATCCTTGTTCTTGGTGGCCCGTGATCCCTGGTGCGTTTCCCAGACATCGGTCGAGGAAACGTAGATTTTAAAATCTCCCTAAAAAGGGCTGCTCAGCATTCTGAGCGGCCCTTTCATGTTCTCGAAGGACAAAAACCCCGCTATTGCCTAGGTTTCAATCCTCGGTTAAATTGTGGCGAACTGATGCTTGGTGCTCGGTTACCCGTTGCGGTAGTCGAGATTTGACCGAACTCACCGAGAATGAGTAATCCTACAGCTTACGCCTGGCCCGATTAGTTGGCGAAGCACCGACTCCGGTGGCTGGCGTTATTGAGCATCATGTGGCCTGGGGAACCATTGTTCGTAAGACATTCACCGGTTTGGGCCGTCCATGGCCCGCGTCCATCTGCCGGCCCCGCGGCCAGGGCGACGCTCCCGAACATCGCCAGCGCCATGGCTCCTAAAACGACAGCTACCAGTATCTTCTTCACGGCAATACCTCCATGCATTGAACCATCTCGGGACGGCCATTGCACCACACACTGCCGTCAAACGCTCGTCAGGTGTCTTTCAAACACCCCTCACACAAATTGGCATTTTACTGATATCGACTGGAAATGCCAACCCCATAGCTGAAAGACGCGCCGAGAGCAGTTTTCTGACTGTATTATCATTTGGAACCAGTCAATTACCGATACAAGAGGTCAGGGTTTGAGACTGCCCTCTCTGATCGCCACCGATGCCGGTGATTATCGGTCGTGCGCTGAGAGAAAGGAGAGGAGTTCCGCAGCCGTCTCGTCAGGTGCCTCTTCGGCTAGGAAGTGGCCGCAATCTAGTGACCTCCCACGTACGTCTGTGGCCCGCTCCCGCCAGACCGCGAGCATATCCAGGTTGCGGCCCGTCTGCCATCCGGGCCGCTTGGCCATGTTGCCACCCCAAAGCACGAGCACGGGACACACCAGCTTACGACCGCGATCCGCCTCATCATGCTCCAGGTCAAGCTCGATGGACCGGTAGTCCATGCAGGACGCTCGGACCGTCGCAAGGTCGCTGAAACAGCGGAGATACTCGCTGTAGGCCTCGTCGGCGATGGCGCCCTCCACCGAGGTCCATCGCTCTAAAAGAAAGTCCAGGTAAAACTTGACGCTGTTGCCGATCAGGGTCTCAGGCAGCGGCGGCGGTTGCCGCATCAGGTGCCAGTGGAACCAGGCGAACGCAAGCTGGCTGTCCATGTTATCGAAGGCGGCCTGGGATGGCACGACGTCCAGCGTGGTAAAGGTCCTGACCGCCCGGGGATAGTCCAGGGCCATACGATGGCCGACGCGTGCGCCCCGGTCGTGTCCGACCACGTGGAAAGAATCGAAGCCCAGCCGGGCCATCGCGTCGACCTGGTCCAGCGCCGTCGTACGCTTGCAGTAGACGCTCAGGTCGTCGTCCGCCGCGGGCGGCTTCTCGCTGTCGCCGTAACCGCGCAGGTCGGTGGCAACCACGGTATGGCTCTGGGCCAGCATGGGCGCGACCTTGTGCCACATGGCGTGGGTCTGCGGATACCCGTGCAAGAGGAGTACGGGCGGTCCGTCGCCACCGCGCACGAGATTGATGGAAACACCGTTCGCGTCGATGTGCGTCTTCTCGAAACCCTCAAACATTGGATTCTTTTATCCTTGGTATAACAGTGCGTGTTTTGTCACCCAGCAAGAAGGACAGCGGAGGTGTCCGTCCACGTGTCAGGGGATTCTTACCGCAGGCTCAAGTTCCGGCATGGCCGTGGCGGGCTCGTCCTTGAGGCTCTCAACCAGCTCGAAGGCGGTACGGACCGTCTCGTCTCCGCCTTCCAGCGTCAGTATTACCGCACCCTCCGAGCCGCCTACGCCCCCGGAGGAGACGTGAGTCGCGGTAACGCCGGTGAGCAGCTCAAGGGCTTGCACCTCGGTGACCACCAGGGCGTTGACCACCGGAATTAAGCCCACATTAGAGCCCATGACGTAATCGAAGAGTCTATTGCCACAATGCATGGCCGCATCAATGACCGAAGGCACCAGCTTTTCCAAACCGGTAGGAGCGATGAGATAGGCTCCCCGGGCGCTGAGGGTCGGCCAGATGGAGCCGATGGTACCACCCGTTTCGCTCGCGGCCAGGACACCGACGTTGCCGTCGGGGTCCACCGCATTGGCTCCCTTGATGGACACATCTGTGCTGTCGAACTCGGCCAGCGCCGCTTCGGCCTCCTCCTCGACAAGCTCTCCCCGCCGAAAAACCCACGGCCCCATCCGTCTTTCGGCCAACGTGGTGGCCAACCGTCCATCTGTGACAATTCCCGCGCTACAATAGGGCCTAACGAGCCCCGACGCTCCCAACTCTTCCGCAATGAAGGACGGCGTGACGCCCCGGGACACTATCACGATCCCTTCGGCCAGCGCGCTCTTGACTTCGGGTAGTTCCACCACAGCCTTGGCGATTAATCGCTTGGACTCCGATGGGAGCAGCACGACAATGGCGTGGGCGCGATCTGTTCGAACAGCCGCGAGCGGCTCACGGAACGAGCTGGTGTTGTAAAACATGTGCGGTCGGTTCCTTTCTATTTCCGGGACTACCCTGGTTGCTAACATCAGGCCGCAAACGAAACGGGGCACCGACTACACCCTGCCTTACAACTGGTCAGTCGTCGGTGCATAGCGCCATTCTAGCATCATCCACCAGTCAAGGGGCTCTGTTGAGAGTGTAGAGTGCGGTTTGGTCGGTAAGGGGCGGAAGCGTTAACATCGCCGGCCGCCCGGCACTGGACGTCCTCAGTCGGTGGGGGGGTGTATGGCATGGCTCACTTTGCCGATGGTCCGGGTGAGGGCCCGCACATCGGCATCGCTCAGGTGACGGGCGAAGTGCTCCTGAATGTCCCGGTGGTGGATGGGTTGAGCCCGGAGAAAGACTTGCCGCCCTTCTTCCTTGAGGACAGCGTAGTAGCCACGGCGGTCCTCCGTTGAGTGCTCTCGACGTACCAGCTCGGCCTTCTCCATCCGATCCACGAGCCTTGTCAGGCCACTACGGCTGAGCACCACTTTGTCCGCCAGAGCCTGCATCCGTAACCGTCCTTCTGGCGCCTCGCTCAACTGGATAAGGACATCGTACCAGGTCAGGGGAAGCCCGAAATTCTTCTCCATCTCAGAATCGAAGGTCTTCACCAGCGCCCCGACGGTCCGGATCAGGGCCTCCCACGCCGCCAAACGCTCGGAGGTCAACTCTTTTCCCATGCGCTGAGTGTACTACAGGTTAATTGCTGACACAACTATTGACAAAACAATAATACAGTAGTATATTTGCGTATTCAATCATTGTAGTAGCAATCATCTTATCGTAAATACTTGTACAAGGGAGGTGTCACAATGGCGAATGGAGGAACGGTCCTGATCACTGGGGCTGCGGGCAACGTTGGTTCTGTGCTTGTGCCCGCATTGCACGCCACGGGTATAGATGTCCGTGCGCTGGTCCACGGTGAGGAGAGGGCTTCGGCCCTTCGGAGCCAGGGCGTCAACGCAATCGTCGCGGACATGGAGCGCCCGGAGACCCTCGGAGACGCTGTGCGAGGAGTAGAAAAAGTCTACCTGATCAGCGACAACGGTCCACAGGGTGCACAGAAAGCGAAAAACGTCATCGACGCCGCCAAAGACGCCGGCTCACCCCATATCGTCCGGCAGGCTGCCTTCGGAACACCCAGGAGCCGCATCGTCCAGCAGCACATCGAGGTCGAGGACTGACCTGCCCTGATCGCCAGGCACTCTCTGGTGTACTCGTCTATGACAGTCAGCAGCCTCACAGCCCTGCCGTCTTGGGTCCTGACCAGAACGAAGTCGTAGGCCCAGACGTGGTTCGCCCTCTCGGGTCTGAGCCTGATGCACGACCCGTCATTGAGCCAAAGTCTTGCTCTCCTGGGTTGTTTGCTGGGCACTTTCAGCCCTTCCCGTCGCCAGATCCTCTCCACTCTCTTGTGGTTCACGCTCCA
>CAZEDC010000141.1:0-12280 GCA_964510985.1 uncultured Dehalococcoidia bacterium | reverse complement strand
GCGTTCATTGTAAGTACGTCGGACAGGACAAGACCTGGCTAGGAAGGGGGAAGAAGTTGTATCTGAGGGACACCCCTACGGCCGCGCTCAGGGACAGGCCCTCAGACTCCTTGCTAATCCCGACTGCTAATCCCGACTCGTCGGGACTACACACCTCATTATTCCGCAGCCTGCTAGTGGTGGCACCCTCGGGCGGGGATGTCCCACACACCCTCGACCACACCGTTGCGGACTGCGATAAACTGGTCCCAGCGGTTCACCAGCATATCCTGCTGGCCGCTGTACACGATAAACTTGTCCCCCACTCGCAGGGGCATTTCACCCTGGGAGTGCAGGACGATGCGCTCGTCGTGGAGTTCCTCGACCGTGACGCCCGGCACCCCTTCCAGTGTAGGCAGAACCCCCCGGGGGGCGCCCAGGGCGCGGACTCCCACGTCGCCTATGGCGACGCCGGGGCGAGGAGTCGATGTGACCGTGCTCAGGATTTTCCCCGCCAACTCGAACTCGTCCATGTGTGAGTATTCGGTACCCATGAGGGCATATGTGCCGCCCTCCACCTCGGTCACGCCGGGGATGTCGGCGGCAACGTCGTAGGTCCAGGTCTCGCCTGTAGAGACGATTTCCACCGGTATTCCGGCGGCCTCGACGGCGTCTTTCACGTCCAGGCACATCTGGATGTACCGCCGCCCCTCGATTATTCGTGTCTCCTTGTCGGGAGTGCCGGCCAGGCTCTGGTGACTCATAACACCACGGAATGCTATGCCAGGGGACTTAACCGCCTGCCTGGCCAGCTCAACGCCTTCCTCGACCCTGCGAATACCCCCTCTACTCATGGAGGTGTCCACTTCGATAAGCACTCCGACGGTGGCGTCGATACTCTGGGCTGAATCGGACAGGTCTTGAAGGTTGCGTTTGTCGTCCACGACTACCTTGATGTCCGCGCGTTTGGCCAGGGCGGCCAGACGGTCAAGTTTGTCTCTCGTGGGGATCTGGCTGGTAACGAGTATATCGTTGATGCCACCGGCCACCATGACCTCCGCCTCGGACACCTTGGCGGTGCAGACTCCGCCCATCGTCCCACCGGCCCGTATCTGCATGTGGGCCACGACCGGGCTCTTGATGTTCTTCGCATGTTCCCGCATCTTGCAATGGGCGTCACGGTAAGTCTCTGCCACCAATCCGAAGTTGTGCTCCAACGCGTCCACGTCGACAAGGAGACAGGGTGTGTCCAGGTCCTGGATGGGCGTCCCTATCGGTGGCTGGTAGATTTCCATTTTCCGCTCTCCTTATCGCTGGGGAGTATTTTATGTCTGCCTCGGCCCGTACAAGACCGGGCGCGCGATCTCATCGCCTACCGGTAGCGGCCGCGGGCGGCGACGTCCCACACCGCCTCCAGCCTGCCGCCGCGAACGGCGTGTATGTAGTCGTAGAGGTTGGCACAGTCGCCAATGTCCCACGGCGTCAGCCAGACCTTGTCTTTAAGGTCCACCCGGTCCTGGGCGTCTCCCTCCAGGTCCACGAAACCGTGCTCGGCGCTCATCCGAGTCAGGGTGGCCCCCGGGATACCGTCTATCACGGCCAGGCCTCGGTCGTGGGCGATACCCTTCTGCCCCGCGTCAAGCATGGCCGTCCCTTGCTCCACATGGCTCATCACGGTAGTTAAGACCCGGGCGGCGATCTTGAGCTGAGGTCTGCTCAGGCGGTAGCTCTCATCCATCAGTGCGTAGCTGCCGGCGGGGACCTCGGTCACTCCGGCCATCGCGCCCGCGACCTCGTAGTTGTGTGTGCCGCCGACGCTGACGACCTCCACGTCCAGGCCCTCTTTCTCCAGCAGTTCCCTGGTGTCGAGTACCTGCTGAATCCATTTGCGGGAGTGGGCCTCTCTCTCGTTTGGGTCATCGGTGCGGATGGCGCCCTCATATGTCATGAGGCCCGCGAACCGGAGGTTATCGGCGTTACCGATGGGCTTGGCGAGTTCGAGCGCCGGTTTACCGGGCTCCACTCCCGAACCGTCCTGTCCGGTGTGGATGTCCACCAACACTTCGAGTTTGACGTCATGGTGTCGAGCCGCCTCCGAGAGGTCCCGCACGTTATCGGCGCCGTCGACGGCCACGGTAATCCTGGCCAGGCGGGCCAGGGAGCACAGCCGGTCTATTTTCTGACTGGTCACCGTCTCGTTGGTCAAGCAGATGTCTGTAAAACCGTTCTGAGCGAACACCTCGGCCTGTCCGACGGTGGCAACGGAGATTCCTCCCACGGTGCCGTCTGAACCCAGTTGCATGTGAGCCAGCGAGGGACAGAGGTGTGATGTTACGTGAGGCCGTAATTTGGCGTCACGATTACGGAAGAAGGAGCGGAGGGTCTCGATGTTTTGTTCCAGGGCGTCCAGATCGACGATCAGGGCCGGAGTGTCTATCTGGTCAACCGGGGTGCCGATGGGCTTAAAGACGGGGCGTTCCATGCACTGCTCCTGAACTCTCCTGATGCGTTCCGCGCGCTAACCGAACAGAGAATACCATACGCCTAGTGGGCCGTCCATCGGCACCGAGGGACGTGGTGGCGTGAGGCTTTCCAGGCCTATGGTGGTATAAATCGGCGGATTTATTGTAATCTGCCCTTCTGTTATCATGGTCTGGGATTTAATGGATACCGACGGAGGCGCACGTGGGGCTTGAAGAGTACGGTTTTCGCGACGTCAACCTTATGGAGGGAGAACGGCTGGACTCCGCCCTGAACCTGACGTCGGACGGTCGTTTCGACATTGACGACGGGCCCGAGGTGATGCTTCTTACAGACAAGCGGGTCATCCACCTCCACGGGAAAAGCAAACGGCGACAGGCTATCTTCGCCTCCATTCAAGATATCGATGGGGTCGAGATCACGGTCCAGAAGGAAGGGTTCAGCGCCTTTGTCTGGACAGCCCTGGCGTTCGTCGCCGCCGCGATGCTCTACGTGGCCATCGACAATACGGCTGTCCGGATATTCGCAGCCGTCGCGGTCGCGTCATTGGGGGCATACCTGCTGGTAGACAGGCTGATGACGCCCGGCAGGCCGCTGGTGGCCTTCAAGGCGGGATCTTCGCAGCTCCTGTGCGAGCTGAAAAGCGACAAGGCTGCCACCGATATATACCCTTTCATCAACAGGCTTTTCCTTCTTAAAGATGAGAACGGCGCAGGCGACGCCTATCGCGCCCGCCGGTTTGCCCCGCGCTGATTCCTGGCTCTCCGAGATGTCGGGGCAGGCAGGCCCAACCTTCAACAAGCCAAGGTTGTGAGGTTTAGACAGCCTAGCCCAGCCTGAGACTAGGCAAGATATCCAGGTCCCACTGATGGGGCGTTTCGCGTCGGAGATGGAAGTAGGCAGCCGCCCCGATCATGGCCCCGTTATCGGTGCAAAGAGCCGGTTTCGGTACGATGACCTCCACCGGAGAAAGCGCCGCCATCTCCCGGCGTAGCAGGCTGTTGGCGGCGACGCCGCCTCCCAACAAAACGCCCTTGGCGTCGTACCTCTTTGCCGCCTCGACCGTGCGGGTTACCATGGAGTCCACGATGGCCTCTTGAAAGGCGGCCGCCGTGTCGGCAACCTTCTGGGCGTCGGGCTCGGTCCCTTCGATCGGTGGGTACAGCTTCTTCTCCTCGGCCCTTCGGATCACCGCGGTCTTCAGTCCGCTAAAGCTAAAGTCCAGTGAGTCCTTTACGTTGGGACGAGGAAATTTTTCTACGCCTGGGACACCGGAGACCGCTACTTTTTGAATGGCGGGTCCGCCGGGGAATCCCAGGCCCAGGACCCGGGCCGCCTTGTCAAAGGCCTCTCCGGCAGCGTCGTCACGGGTCCGCCCCACGAGGGTGAACCGGCCGTGCCCCTCCATAAGGATGAGATCGGTGTGTCCGCCGGAGGTGATAAGGCACATCAGGGGAAAGCCGGGGCCGGTTTCCGGACTCTCTCCCTCCAGCCATGAAGCGTAGACGTGTCCCTCCAGGTGATTGATTCCGAGGAATGGCAGCCCTTTCGCCAGGGCGAGACCCTTGGCGGCGTTTACGCCGATGAGTAGAGAGCCCGCCAGGCCGGGGCCGTGCGTGACGGCGACGCCGTCGAGCCGTTCCAGCCGCAGGCCTGCATCGTCCAGGGCCTGTTCCACAACGGGGACGATGGTCAGCAGGTGCTGCCGGGAGGCCACCTCGGGCACGATGCCGCCGAACACGGCGTGGATCTCCGCCTGGGATGCGATGACGTTGGAGTGGATAAAAGTCCCGTCCTCGATGACCGCGGCGGCGGTCTCATCACAGGAACTCTCGATGCCAAGGATCTTCATGCAGATATGTTACCACCTTCAACGGAACGCAACCGGCAATGTCGTCCGGTAAAAGTCCACTGACGGGTCAATGTGACGGTTCCACGGCCCCGCCTACGGCTCCTGTATAATGGTCTCGATCGGTTTGCCAAGCCAGGTCGTTGACCGAGTATATGGAGGTGGCCGTATGCCGGCCAGAGACGAGTTCGTGCGGGAGGTGGCCCGGAAGGCCCAGGAGTACGACAAGCACAGCGGTTGCTCACAGAGCGTGCTTTTAGCCCTGCAAGAGGCGTTTGGCATCGGCGACCAACAGTCGTTCAAGGCCGCATCGGTCTTGGCGGGAGGTATCGCCCGCCAGGGAGAGACGTGCGGCGCCGTCATCGGCGCTCTCATGGCCCTGGGCCTGGTGATAGGCCGGGAGGAGATGGAGGACACGGGACAGTACCGCAAGGCCATGGGACCCGCCCAGGAGATAATCGAGGATTTCCAGCGGGAGCTTCAGGCCCAATTCGGATTTTCCGGCGAACTGAGGACCAGCATCTGTCGGGACGTGCAAAAGGCGATATACGGCAGGTCGTTCGACATGACGGATGCCGAGGATTACCAGGCGTTCCTGGACTCCGGTGGACACGGCGACTCCGGTTGCCCCAAGGTGTGCGCCGTGGCGGCACAGGTGGGGGCGCAGAAGCTGCTGGAGCTAGAATAGCCACCCCATCTCGGATCATGAGGTGTGGAGATTCCAAATCACCGTTTCCTGAAATCGGCCGCGCGTGTTTGGCCCGAAACGTGTGTGATAAAATAAGTTCGGTGGGTGCACAGTTGCCCACCAATATCTCGGCCCACCGGCCACAAAGGGGGTGCTTATGGTAAGAGAAAACGTTCTTAACCATATGTGGAAGTTCCCTGATCCAACCCCTGCCGTTTTGCTCGGAGGATAATCCCAGATTATCGAGCGATCGGTAGGGTCTCCAAACGCCGGCGGACCCGCGTAGAATAAGAGAAGGCCTATTACGCACCGACAAGGTCGGGTCGAGGCCATCCAGTCTGCAAGACGGGAAGTGCGGGACCAAGGGCGAAAAACCCGTTAACTCAAGGCAGGCCCAGGACAATGTTCCTGGGCCTGTTTTTTTATCGTGGTCAAGATGTCTTTCCTTCGCCTTCTGACCTCTAACCGGTATACCCAATGTGCCGACCGATGGTGATATGATGGTCTGGTAGTCTGAATCCATCACGCGGGAGGTGACATTTGAGCCGGGAACGCTCTATACAGATGTACGCGACCGCCACCAGATACATGCCCGGCGGGGTCAACAGCCCGGCGCGTGCTTGGACCGCGGTGGGCGGAGACCCGTTATTCATCTCCCGGGCCGAAGGCTCGAGGGTCTGGGATGCCGACGATAACGAGTACATCGATTACGTCTGCTCCTGGGGGCCCATGGTCCTGGGGCACGCGCACCCAGAGGTAGTGGCGGCCATCAACGCCGCGGTGAGCCGAGGCACCAGCTTCGGCGCCCCCACCGAAGTAGAGAACCGGATGGCACAGAAGGTGGTGGAGTCTTTCCAGTCCATGGACCTGGTCCGGTTCGTCAGCTCAGGCACAGAGGCGGGGATGACTACACTGCGCGTTGCCAGGGCGTTCACGGGACGGGACAAGATAATTAAGTTCGTGGGCGGTTACCACGGCCATGCCGACGCCCTGCTGGTGGCGGCCGGCTCAGGAGCAACGGCCCACGGTGTCCCGGACAGCGCCGGGGTCACCGCGTCCTTTGCCCAGGACACACTGCTGGCAGATTACAACGACGTCGAGTCGGTGGCGGCCTTGTTCAAGGACTATCCCGACGACATAGCCTGCGTCATAGTCGAGCCGGTCGCCGGCAATATGGGGGTGGTGCCTCCTCAACCGGGATTCCTGGAGGGGCTCAGGGAGCTGACGGAGAAGAACGGGGCGCTGCTGATCTTCGACGAGGTCATAACAGGGTACCGTGTAACTTACGGGGGCGCCCAGCATCTCTATGGGGTAACCCCGGACATCACCTGTCTCGGGAAGATAGTCGGCGGTGGAATGCCTGTGGGCGCCTACGGCGGCCGGCGGGATGTGATGAACGTGGTGTCTCCGCTGGGTCCGATGTACCAGGCCGGCACACTGTCGGGGAATCCAGTGGCCATGGCCGCAGGCACCAAGACCCTGGAACTGCTTCAGAAACCCGGCGTCTACGACGAGTTGGAGTCCAAGGCGGCCAGGCTGGAGAAGGGACTCGAGGCGGTTTTCGCGGAGGCCGAGACGCCGCTGCGAATAAACCGTGTCGGCTCGATGATGACGCTGTTCTTCAACCACGGGGAGGTGACGAGCTACGAGTCGGTCTCGGCCTCTGACAAGGTAGGATTCGGCCGGTTCTTCCACAGGATGATAGAGGAGGGGGTCTACCTGCCACCGTCGCCCTTTGAGGCCATGTTCGTATCGGCCGCACACAGCGAAGCGGACATTGATACCACCGTGGAAGCGGCCCGCCGGGCCCTGAATTAAAGGTTATCAGCCTGTCGTGGGGCATCCGGTCATAGGCTAGAAGGAAATCCACCCCATGCTTGTTCCCACCCTGCCCTCCCCCGGACTCCGTCCGACAGCGCTCCAGACGCATAACACATCAGTTTAGGCAAGGTGCTAGCCGCCGATGCTGTCTCGGATTTGGGTGATGGCCTCGGCCACGGTGGAGTCAGTATTGTAGACGGCCGAGCCGGCGACCAGCACCCGCGCTCCGGCCCTTACGACGGTGTCGGCCGTGGCGGCGCCAATGCCGCCGTCCACCTCCAAATCGGCAAGCAAGCCCCGCTGGTCCAGCATCGACCGCACCTGCCTGATCTTCTCGACCGTACCGGTAATGAAGGCCTGTCCGCCAAACCCCGGATTGACAGTCATGACCAGCACCTGGTCCAGGTCCGGGAGGACTTCTTCGATGGCTGAAACCGGCGTGGCCGGGTTGATGGCGACGCCGGCCTTGACCCCGGCCTCCTTGATCTGCTGCACTACCCTGTGCAGATGCGGACAGGCTTCTACGTGGACCGTCAGAATGTCGGCGCCCGCCTCGACGAACTGCGGAATGTATCTCTCGGGGCCGGTTATCATCAGGTGCACGTCCAGCGGTAGCCTGGTCCAGGGCCTGATGGCCCGCACGACCAGCGGGCCGATGGTGATGTTGGGCACGAAGTGGCCGTCCATTACGTCCACGTGGATGTAGTCGGCGCCGCCATCGGCGGCCTCCTGGACCTGCCGGCCTAGACTGCCGAAGTCGGCGGAGAGTATGGAAGGCGCGATCTTGATTTTCAGGTCAGGGGACACGCAGTTCCTCCAGTGCCTTTTTTGCGTCGGCTATGGCCTGTTTCACCCGGTCGGGTGCGGTACCCCCGGGTACGTCGCGAGTCGCCACCGACGATTCCACGGTGATGGATAGCACGTCCTTTTCAAAAAGCTCCGAATAACGCCTGTATGTTTCCAGGGTCAATTCACCGAAGGCCTGGCTCCGCTCAGTCGCGTAGGCCGACAGCTGTGCCACCACTCCATGGGCCTCTCTGAAAGGCATACCCTTGCCGACCAGGTAATCGGCGACATCGGTGGCCAGGAGATACCCGCCCTGAGCGGCCTCCCGGGTGCGGTCGGGATTGAGGCCCATCGTGGACGCCATACCGGAGAACACCTTCAGCGTGGCAAGCAGGGTGTCGAAGGTGTCGAAGAATCCCTCTTTGTCTTCCTGGAGATCGCGGTTGTAGGTCAGGGGCAGGCCCTTGAGTACGGTCAGCAGGCCGATTAGGTTACCGAACACGCGACCGGTCTTACCCCGGGAGATCTCGGCGAAGTCGGGGTTCCGCTTCTGCGGCATTATGCTGCTGCCGGTGGTGTACCGGTCGTCTATACGCACGAAGGCGAACTCTTCAGATGACCAGAGCACCAGCTCCTCGGCAAGACGGGACAGGTGCACCGCGCAGATGGCCGCGGCCGTCAGAAAGTCCAGGAGGAAGTCGCGGTCGGAAACGGCGTCCATGCTGTTGCGGGAGATGGAGCCAAACCCCAGCTCTTCCGCCACGAATTCGCGGTCGATGGGATAGGGTACGCCCGCCAGGGCGCCGCTGCCCAGGGGCAGGACGTCGGCCCTGCGATAGGCCTGCCGGAAGCGCTCGCCGTCCCTGGCCAGCATCTCGAAGTAGGCCAGCATGTGGTGGGCGAAGAGCACGGGCTGCGCCCTCTGGAGGTGGGTGTATCCGGGCATGACCATGGTGGCGTTGTCTTCGGCCTGCCGGACGAGGACTGCCTGGAGATCGTGGATGGCGCGCTGTATCTCGGTTATGGCCTCCTTACAGTACATGCGCACGTCGACGGCGACCTGGTCGTTGCGGGAGCGAGCGGTATGCAGCTTGCCGGCGGCGTCTCCGATGAGGTCGAAGAGGCGGCGCTCGATGTTCATGTGGATGTCTTCGAAATCTTTCCGCCACGGAAAGGCGCCGGCCTCTATCTCCTGGCGGATTTTTTCGAGACCCGTCACGATGGAGGTGGCATCCTCGGAGGAGATTATCTTCTGTCTGGCCAGCATGCGGGCGTGCGCCACCGAGCCGGCGATGTCCTGCTTATAGAGGCGCCGGTCGTAGTGAATGGAAACGGTGAAGTCGGACTCCATGTCGCTCATGTGTCTGCGGACTCCCGCCTGGGCACCAGGAAACGGCGCCGCAGGGTCAGAATTTTCTCCCCGCGCTGATTTACGCCGCGGGTCTCGATGAACACGATTCCCCTGTCCGGCTTGCTCCTGGACTCGCGGACCTCCAGGACCTCACTCTCGCTATAAAGGGTGTCGCCCTGAAAGACCGGGCCGTCATGGGTGATACGCTCGTACTCCAGGTTGGCTATGGCCTTGCCCGAGGTGTCTCTGACGCTCATGCCCACCACCAGGCTGAGGACGTAGGTGCCGTTGACCAGCAGTTTACCGTGCTGGTGGTCCTTCATGTAGTTCTCGTCGAAGTGTATCGGGTTGTGGTTCATCGTAAGGAGAGTAAAGAGATGGTTATCCATCTCGGTGACGGTCTTGCCGGGCCAGTGTTTGAAGATGTCACCCGGATTGAAGTCCTCCAGGTACCTACCAAACGTGTCTCTGCTGTCGTGAATCATCCTGGGGTCTCCTACGAACTGTACTTCTGGAGCAGGCGGCGGGCTATGACCAGGCGCTGTATCTCATTGGTGCCCTCTCCGATTATCATCAGTGGAGCGTCGCGGTAGTAGCGCTCCACCGGATAGTCCTTAGTGTAACCGTAACCGCCGTGGATGCGCATGGCGTCCAGGGTGACCTGACCGCATATCTCGCTGGCGAAGAGCTTGGCCATTCCGGCCTCGAGGTCCACCCGTTGGCCAGCGTCCTTTTTTGCGGCGGCGTCGTATGTTAGGAGTCGGGCCGCCTGGATCTTGGTCCCCATGTCGGCCAGCATGTTCTGGATGGACTGGTGCTGGGCGATTGGGACCCCGAATGCCCTCCTTCGTTGGGCGTACTGTATGGCCGCCTCGAAGGCGGCGGTGGCGACTCCCACGGCGCGGGCCGCCACGTTGATGCGCCCGGTCTCAAGGCCGCTCATGACCTGGCGGAACCCCTGCCCTTCGACACCGCCGACCAGGCTGTCAGCCGAGACCCGGCAGTCCTCAAAGACCAGCTCGCAGGTGTCCAGTCCCCGATAGCCCAGCTTGTCCAGGTGCTGTCCCACTGAGAAGCCGGCGGCGGGCTTCTCCACTATAAAGCAGCTTATCCCGCGATACGGCGGGGCGGCATTGGTATCGGTCTTGGCCATGACGGCGAAGGCATTGCCGTTCTGGGCGTTGGTTATGAACATCTTGCTGCCGTTCAGGACGTACTCCTCGCCGTCTTTGACGGCGGTGGTCTGGATGTTCTGCACGTCGCTGCCGGCCTCGGGTTCGGTTAGCGCCAGTCCACCGCGGAGTTCGCCTTGGGCCATCCGTGGCAGGAATTGCTCACGTTGATCTTCGGTGCCGAAGTTGGCGATCATGTAGCTCATTACGTGGTGGGTGCCAATGGCGCCGCTGATACTCATCCAGCCCTTGCTCAACTCCTCGAAGATCATGGCGTACGTTGTGTAGTCGAGACCCAGGCCGCCGTACTCCTCGGGTATGGTGACGCCGAAGAGGCCCATCTCCCTCATCTTCTCGACCAGCTCTTGAGGATAGATATCCTCGTTGTCGTAGCGACCGGCCACCGGCTCGACGTCGCGCCGGACGAAGTCGCGTACAAGGGTGACGATCTGGGTGCGGGTTTCCGCTTCGCTGTTGGTTGTCATGGTGTTATCTTCTGGTTGAGAATAGCCTAAAAGCGTTTGGCGAACGCTGGTCCATTTTTATACTGCTTAGAGTGCCCCACCCCGGCTTATTCCCACCCGGCCCACCCCGCGCTCCGCGCGAGTATTGTACATCCCCTCCCAAACGCCATGCGACTGTCACATGTCCTGCTTTTGTTCATAGACCGGCGGTTGTCAGGACGCCCCGGCAGCCTATGGCGGGCCAGCGAAAGCTATCGGTCGAGTTTGGGGAACTGCCTGGTTCCGACGTTCTTAGCTGAGACTCCCAGAACTTTAAGCAGGCCCTCGGCGTCGGCGTGGTCGTAGGAGCCTATGGCCTCCATGGATGAGTCGTCGGTGTACAGCGAGTAGGGCATGGCCTCGGGGGTGTCCTCGGCGGTCTCGAAGTACAGCTCGCCCTTGTACAGCCGTACGGATATGGTGCCTGTAGCCAGCCGAGTGACCGGCTCCAACGCGGCCAGGGCGGACGTGGTGGCCAGGTCCAGCCAGTAG
Organism: uncultured Dehalococcoidia bacterium; assembly: GCA_964510985.1. Classification (GTDB taxonomy): domain Bacteria; phylum Chloroflexota; class Dehalococcoidia; order Lucifugimonadales; family CAZEDC01; genus CAZEDC01. Next base: position 1,158 of record CAZEDC010000141.1, on the reverse strand, counting down.
CCCTGGTAGATCTGCACGCTGATGACCTTGGAGAGGTGCTCGAAAAGCTCCCTGGCCCGCCGGTCCAGGATGAACTGGAGCAGGTATTCGTAGCTCCTGCCGAGCAGCTCCATGGCGGGCGCCTCGTAGATGCCCCTGGACTTGACGCCGACGAACCGGTTCTCGACCACGTGGTCGCCGATGCCGACGCCGTGTTTGCCGGCCAAGGCGTTCGCTCTGGTGAACATGGCGACCAGGTCGAGGCTTTCGCCGTTCAGTGCCACGGGGATACCTTGTTCCCAGCGGACGGTCACGACCTCGGGACATTCAGGAGCGTCCCAGGGCCATACGCCCATGCCGGGCTCCACATATCCAGGCGGTATCCGGACGTCCTCCAGGTCGCCTGCCTCGTGAGTCAGGCCCAGGAAGTTGGCGTCGGTGGAGTAGCGGGACTCGCGGGCCGGTTTGATGGGCAGGGCGTTGGCTTCGCAGTACTCAATCATTTGCTGACGTCCGGGGAACTGCTCGACGAACTCGGGGTCGCGCCAGGGCGCGTAGACCTCGACCGACGGGTCCAGGACGTTTGAGGTGAGCTGGAATCGTACCTGGTCGTTGCCGCGACCGGTGGCGCCGTGGAACAGTGCGCCGATGTCCCGGTTGCGGAGTTCCGGCAGGATCGCGCGGACGGTTATGGGGCGGGCGATGCCGGTGGTGTTCCAGTAGCCGCCCTCGTAGCGGGCCTGGGCCTGGATGACTTTCAGTCCGGCCACCGCCAGGGCTTCCTTGCCGGGTACGGTCTCCGCTCCCTGGGCGCCGCAGGCGATCATCCTGTCTCTCACCGCGTCCAGGTTCTCCTCGTCGGGCTGGCCCAGGTCCACGGTAAAGCAGTGTACGGCGAAACCCTTGGCACTGAGCCAGTGGGTCACGGTGCAGCTGTCGAGGCCGCCTGAGACGGCCCCGCCCACTACTTTAAATTTCTTGTCTTTTAGCTCGCGCCAGTTCATATATCGCAGTCCTTGTTGTGGGATCAGACTTCTATAAGATTCGCTACTAAGATAGGTGGTCACAAAGATTTTAACGTCTGTCACCCTGAGCGAAGCGAAGGGTCTGGGGTGGGGGGGCTCCCACCCCACACACCCACCGCCACCCACCCCCAGAAACGTACGCGCTTAGCACCAC
>CAZEDC010000140.1:0-5157 GCA_964510985.1 uncultured Dehalococcoidia bacterium | reverse complement strand
CGGAAGGACTCGCAAGGCTCGCAATGACGATTCGTGAGTGTATTTCAGAAATGGGACAATGGAGAGGTAGTCTAAGATGCTGGTTACAAGAGACAAGGACGTTGAGCGTCGCCCGATAAAGTTACTCGAAGGGCTTCCCGTGAAGGGTGACGTCGGGGTCAGGTCATTGATGGAGGGCGAAAGGATGGTCCTCCTGGAGGTGCACTACCCTGCCGGGACGGCCTCGCCCGTCCACGCCCATAGCCATGAGTCGCTGTGCTATATATTGGAAGGCACCGCCCGCGCAACCGTCGGCGACGAGACCTTTACCGTCAACGCAGGGGACGTATGCCGTCATCCCGAGGGCGTCCTGCACGGTATCGAAGCCATCGAGGACACAACGGTGATTGAAATCAAGTCGCCGGTCCAGGCCCTGTCCCAGTTCCTCGGAACTGGCTCATAGCTCTCGCGGGCGCCTTGAAGGAACCAGCATCGCGTACCACGGCATTAGCCTGGTGTGAGCGCCTAGTGTGGTGTCCCCGAAATCCGCCACTATTGTCATTGCGACCCCGACTTGTCGGGGGAAGCAATCTGGCTGCGGGGCCCACCCCTCCTCCAGGTTGCTTTGTCGTCCCGACAGGTCGGGGCTCCTCGCAATGACATTTCGTAAGCGAATTTCAGAGACGGATCACTAGGACGGTCGGGCCGGTCCTGCGCCTTCGGACCGCTTCGGATTCTCGGACCCGACCACGCCGCCCTTTTGCAAAGCACGAATCCGGTCGTCCGAGTACCCGTACTCCCGCAGAATCTCCTCGTTGTGTTCACCAACAAGCGGCGGAGGTCTACGGAGCGATGCGGGGGTCTCGGACAGTTTGACCGGAAAACCCGTGAGCTTGAGAGGGCCGTAGGCAGGGTGTTCCGTTTCAACCACCATCTCGTTGTACAGGACCTGCGGGTCCTGGAAGACCTCATCCAGTTCGTAAACCGGGCCGGGAGCCAGGCCCTGCTCCTCGAATCTCTTGCTCAGCTCATCCCTGGTGAAGCCCTTGAACGCCTTCTCCAACACGGGCCTCAGCACCCAGCTCGTATCGTTGCCCAACTCCAGGTCCTTCCACCGCGGGTCCCCGGATAGCGAAGGGTGGATGTCCAACGCCTTGCTCACCCTGTCCAGGGCGTTTTCGGTGAACTCGCCGATGAGGGCGAAATACCGGTTGTCCTTGCACTCGAAGGCGGCGTACAGGACCCCTCTGTCAGTATGGCCGCTGCCGGGCAGGGGCCTCTGTATTTTTCTACCGGTGTTCAGGGCAACGGTGTTCTCCTGTTGGTGACTGGCGATTGCACCATCGAGGATGTTGGAGTCCACAATCTGCCCACGCCCGGTCTGTTCTCTGGCGGCCAGCGCCACCATCATTCCCTGGGCGAAAAGGAGGGCGCCCATGAAATCGGCGATCCAGGTGCCGGATGGCATGGGCGGGCCGTCCCGTTGTCCGGTGAGCGCCATGAGTCCTCCCATGGCCTGGGCGAGCAGGTCGTGTCCGATGCGGTTTTCGTAGGGGCCGCTCATGCCGTAACCCGAGGCTCCTGCCCAGATGATGCGCGGATTGATCTCCCGTAGCCTCTGGTAGCCGAAGCCCAGACGGTCCATTACGCCGGGCCGGAAATTGCTGGCGGCGATGTCGGACTGTTCGGCGATTCTATAGATGATTTCCCTGGCATCAGGACTGCGTAGATCGAGACTCAGGCTGCGCTTGTTCCGGTTGTTGGCCATCCAATGATAGCTCATCCCCTGGACCTGAGGCACCTGAGCGCGGCCGATATCGCCGGTGTCGATGCGCTCTACCTTGATAACTTCCGCGCCAAAGTCCGCCAGGGTTTGAGTGCCGGACGGCCCCTGGAGAATCTGGGTAAAGTCGAGTATTAGAACGCCCTGGTATGGTAGTGTCACCGGGTCCTCCTTCGGTCTATCAGTGCGGCTGGTTTGCTTTGTCTGAAACTGTGCCTAGAGGCTATCCGGCTTTGTTGACATCGTCCATAACAGATGCCTTTTTACCCGCCCACCCGCCCTCGAATAGTATTTGGCCCCGACAAGTCGGGGAAACCCCCACCTGACCCCGACCTGTCGGGGCTCTGGACACCCCCACTTCCGAGGAAGTCAACAAAGCCAGGCTATCGTAACAACCAAGGTTGTTTTTTCCCACCGACCCGCCCGGCAAGGGTTACAACGTCTGTGGGGTTCCCCCTAGACCCCTACTATAGCCCCGACAGGTCGGAACGATGAAGTATCTGAAGGTGGGCGGCGGTCGGTTTCCGGGATGGGAGCCCCCCACCCCAGACCCTTCGCTCCGCTCAGGGTGACAGTTGTCAAGCTTATTCTGATCTCTTACTTAGTACCCTGGGAGCCAGTACCCCTTGACGATGCTTCTGGCCAGAAGAAAACGATGAATCTCGTTGGCGCCGTCCACGATGCGGTCCGCTCTCGCGGCGCGGTAGATATGCTCGAAGGGCAGGTCTTTCGAGAGGCCGATGCCGCCGTGGATCTGGATCGCCCGGTCAGAGACCAGCTCCACAGTCTCCGATGCGACGATCTTCAGCATGGAAATTTCCGACCTGGCGTCCTGCCCGTTGTCCAGTTTCCATGCGGCGTGATAGTTGATCCACCGCATACTCTCGATGGCGATAGCCGAGTCGGCCAGCATCCACTGCACGGCCTGTCTCTCCGATATCGGCCTGCCGAAAGTGACGCGGCCGACTGAGTAGTCTCGGGCCAGGGTCAGGCATTTGAGGGAAAGGGCCACCGACCTGGCGCCGAACGCCAGCCGGATACCCCCCAGCGAACCCTGGAGTATGCTCCAGCCCTGTCCCGGCTCTCCCAGGACATTGGAAACCGGCACCTCGACGTCCTGAAAAGATATCTCGTACGGAGACTCCGTCCACGCCCCTGTGGGCATGCCGATGACTGGGATCGGACCCTCCACCGTAAACCCGGGGGTGTCGGCATCCACCAGGAAACCGGTAATGCCGTCTCTGCCCTCCGTACCCTTCAGCCTGGCAAACAGCAGCACGAAGTCACACTCTTCGGCGCCGCTTATCAGCGTCTTGCGGCCGTTTATGACGTAACGGCCGTCTCGCTCCTCGGCGCTGGTCGTCATCATCGACGGGTCGGAGCCTGCGCCGGGCTCGGTTATCGCGACCTCGGCCAGCTTTTCTCCCGTAATGGTCGGGTCGAGGTACCGTTTCTTCTGCTCCTCGTTGCACAGGTAGAGGCCCTCGATAATCGGCCGCCCAAAGGCGGAGTGGCCGACCAGGGTCGCGAATATCTCTTCCTGGACGGCGACCCGACCGACGTGGCCGATATCCACCGGCCCTCCATACTCATGCGGGACGTACAGCCCCCAGAGACCGGCGTCCTTCACCTTCCGAGTCAGCTCCGCCCTCTTTTCTTTTGGAAGGTTATACTCCTCGAAGCCGTATTCTCTCTCCAGAGGCAGCAGTTCCTTGTCCATGAACTGCCTGACGGCGTCTCGGATCATGCGCACTTCGTCAGAAAGGCTGAAATCCATCTGTTCCTCCCTCCGCGGCAGGGACGTGCTCGTACAGGTGTCTTGAGGGTAGGGTATCATCGGCTGAGACCCGTTGACCACGGTCTTCGAAGCTATCTCGAAAAGGGAGGTGAATTACACCCACCCACCCGCCCTCATGGGTTTTTATTTCTGGGGGCGAATCCCCCAGACCCCCAAGCAGAGGGGGACACCCCCTCTGCACTCCCCGGAGAGGATTTTAAAATAATTACTTATGACTGATGTTCCTTTTCCAAGGTAGATATCGGCGAGGGTACGAAGGCTTCGGCCCACCACCGAGGGCCCTGGGTTATAATGGGCCGACAACGATCATTCTCCGAAGGAGATGTGTAACCGTGTCAAATCAACTCCCGACCGCCACCCTGGGAAGGACCGGCCTCGAGGTGACCCGCCTCGGGTTCGGCACCGCGCTGAGTTTTCCGGGCCAGCCTCACTGGACCGAACAGCGGGCAGACAGGCTGATGAACGCCGTGTTGGACATGGGCATCAACTTTATCGACACCGCCTACGATTACATCGATAGCGAGGAGTGGATAGGCCGGTATCTCGGTCAGCGGAACTCAGAGTTTTATCTGGCCACTAAAAGCGGATGCACCGACACCAGGCCGGACGAGAACAACTCAGACCATGTCTGGACGCGAGACAATGCCTTTCGCAGCCTGGGGGTAAGCCTCCAGCGCCTGGGCAGCGATAGCGTAGACATAATGCAGTACCACAACCCCACGGTCGAGGAGTGTGAGGCCGGAAATCTGGTGGATGCTCTCAATGAGATGCGGGACCAGGGCAAGGTCAGGTGGATCGGTGTCTCGACGACCCTTCCGGACCTCGCCGCGTACCTGGACTGGGGTGTTTTCGACGTTATGCAGATCCCCTATTCCGCCCTCGAGCGCAAGCACGAGGACTGGATAACCAGGGCGGCCGAACAGGGGGTCGGTATAATCATCCGGGGTGGCGTAGCCAAGGGGGAGTCGGGTGTTGGGAGAGGGACAGCCGACGCCTGGAAGGTGTTCGAGGATGCCGGGCTGGACGAACTCCTTGAGGAGGGCGAGAGCCGGTCCGCTTTCGTCCTGCGATTTACCCTGACCCATCCTCACGCTCACACGATCATCGTGGGCACGACTAAGGTCGAACACCTCCGTGAGAACGTGGATGCCGTATTGAGGGGGCCTCTTTCGCCCGAGCTGTACGCCGAGGTCAAGAGGAGACTGGACACGGTCGGCGAATCACCGGAGCCGCTCGATGTCAAATAACCTTGTTGAGAGGATACTCGATGATCCCCTCCGCGCCGACCTTGAGAAGCCGGGGCACTAGGTCTCTGACCACGTCGACAGCCACCACGCTTTCCACCGATAGCCAGTCCGTCTTATAGAGATGCGCGACGGTCGGCGCCTTGAGGCTGGGGAGGACGGAAACGACCTCTTCCATGTTGGCCTCCTGGACGTTCATCTTGAGGCCCACCAGCTTCTCACCCGAGAGCGCCCCGTTGAGCAGCATGCCGATCTGCTCGATCTTCTCCCGTTTGCCCGCGTCTCCCCAGGCCTGGTGGTTGGCGATAAGCTGAGGGTTGGACTGCATCAACTCGTGGATTATCTTCAGCCCG
>CAZEDC010000139.1:0-5736 GCA_964510985.1 uncultured Dehalococcoidia bacterium | reverse complement strand
GCCGAAGGGATGCGCCCCTGGGAATAAAAAACCTTGCGGGCGGGTGGGTGGGTGTCGGTCACCTACATTTTCAAGATAGTTTCTTAGTCTGGGGTTTGAGCGATAACCTGACCAGGCCTTGTGCCATCAACTTTCTATACCGACGGCTACCCATCGCCGGACCCCAGGGTCGCGGCGATGATCGAACAACACCGGCCTGTTTAACGGCCGCCCTCTACGACCCGTGCCCATTGGTTGCAACTTTTTATACCCCTCTCACCCTGATATAATCTCCGTCAATGAGGTCCAGCCAAACAAGAAAACGGCCCACGGACGAGCCCCCGGGGTTAGCCGGATAAATCCTTACTCGGCTTGCCGGTACCCGTGGTCACGATCAATAGGAGCGGAAATGACGACAGAATCTAAATCGCGACTGAAGAAGAAGAGCCATGTGGTCAGCGATGGGCCGGATCGGGCGGCGGCTCGGGCCATGCTGCGCGCCGTGGGACTCAAAGACGAGGACATGGACAAGCCATTCATTGCGGTAGCAAACCTGGCCAGCGACGTCACCCCATGCAACGTTCACCTCGACAGGCTGGCCAAAAAGGTCAAAGAGGGAGTAAGGACCGCCAGCGGCGTACCGTTCCTATTCGGGACCATAACAGTCAGCGACGGGATCTCCATGGGAACCGAAGGGATGAAGGCGTCCCTGGTGAGCCGGGAGGTCATCGCCGATTCGATAGAGACGGTGACATTTGGCGAGAGCATGGACGGGCTGATCGTCGTAGCGGCCTGCGACAAGAACATGCCCGGCGCCATCATGGCGATGGCCCGGCTTAATATTCCGGCTGTCTTCGTCTATGGCGGGGCCATACTGCCGGGCAACTATCAGGGCAATGACATCAATGTCCAGGACATGTTCGAGGCCGTAGGCGCCCACTCCCAGGGGAAGATCACGCTCGACGAGCTGATCGCGATGGAACGGGTGGCGTGCCCCGGTGAGGGGGCGTGCTCGGGGATGTTCACGGCCAACACCATGGCATCGGCCATCGAGGCGATGGGGATGTCCATACCCGGCGCAGCATCCATCCCGGCGGTGGACCAGCGCAACGAGTGGCTCGCATTGAACGCCGGCGCGGTCCTGCATAACCTGCTGGAGAGGGACATCAAGGCCCGGGACATAATCACACGGGAGGCCCTTGAGAACGCCATCACCGTGGTTCTTGCCATGGGCGGTTCGACCAATGCCGTGTTACACCTGCTGGCGATCGCCCACGAGGCCGAGGTCTCGCTGGAGATCGACGATTTCGACCGGCTGAGCCGTAAAACTCCCTATATCACCGACCTCCGCCCGGCCGGACGCTTCGTTATGTCCGACGTCGACAAGGCGGGCGGCGTACCGGTAGTGATGAAGGAACTCCTGAGTGCAGGTCTTCTCCACGGCGACGCAATGACCGTCACCGGGAAGACCCTGGCGGAAAACCTGGAGGAGTTCGACCAGAAGCCCGACAACCGCGTGATCTATCCGGTGTCCTCGCCCCGTAGCCCGACCGGAGGACTGGTGATTCTCAAGGGGAATCTGGCGCCGGAAGGAGCCGTGCTGAAGGTTGCGGGAACCAAGCACCTCGGCCACGAAGGCCCGGCCCGGGTATTCGACGGCGAAAGGGCGGCTTTCGACGCCCTGACCCGGAAGGAGATCAAAGACGGCGATGTCATGGTCATCCGATACGAGGGTCCCAGGGGCGGTCCGGGCATGCAAGAGATGCTGGCCGTGACCGGGGCTATCATCGGCCAGGGTCTCGGCAGCAACACCCTGCTTTTGACCGATGGCAGATTCTCTGGCGCAACCCACGGACCGATGGTCGGCCACGTCGCGCCGGAGGCCGCTGTGGGCGGCCCCATCGCGCTGGTCCGGGACGGAGATACGGTGGTGATGGACGTGGACTCCCGCAAGTTGAGCGTCAAGGTCTCTGATGAGGAGTTGGCACGACGACGACGGGAGTGGAAAGCGCCCCCGCCCAACTACAAGTCGGGGGTCATGGCGAAGTACGCCAAGCTGGTGTCATCGTCGTCTATAGGAGCGGTAACCACCTAGGGTCCCGTCTCTGAAATACGTTTGCGAACTGTCATTGCGAGTCCTTCCGCGGAAGGATTCCTGGGAAGGACAACGAAGCAATCTGTCCGCCACCTTAAATCGGTATTGGCGCGGACTCCGACTCTTCGGAGGAGGAGGGGTGGACCCCACAGCCTGTTTGCCACGGCCCACCTTAGACGGGGCGTCGGGTTCCGGTGACACTGCCCACCGAGGGAACCGTAGAGAACAACCTCATCGACGCCCCTCAAACCAAAAGACTGTCTCGACCAGACCATGCCGTGATATGATTCATGCATGGTAGGAATTACCTCATCGCCCGCCAAAGTCGCGGAGAGCGATAACAAGTCGAAGCTCTTAAGCGAAGGCCTGCTCCTCCTCAGCGCCGCCCTCATGGGTCTGACTTTATACCTGGTATATTTCTGGGTACCGACAGAGTTGAACCTGGGGGTTTCGCAGCGTATCTTCTACTTCCACGTTCCTGTAGGCTGGCTCGGTATGCTCTCCATCATGGTCGTGGCCGTGGCCAGCCTGATGTACCTGGTAACCGGCCGGGAGAAGTGGGACAGCCTCGCGTACGCCTCGGCTGAGTTGGGCGTCGTATTCGCCAGTCTGATCCTGGTGACGGGAGTCATCTGGGGTAAGGCAGACGTCGGGTACTGGTGGACGTGGGACGCCAAGCTCACCACTACGCTGATCCTGTGGTTCACCTACGTTGGCTATATGATGGTGAGGGCCTACGCGCCCAAAGGGTCGCAGGGGGCGCGTTTTGGCGCCATAGTCGCTCTCATAGGGGCCATCGATGCGCCCATCATCTATATGGCGACAATCTGGTGGCGTACGGCCCACCCGGACCTGAACACAGGTCCACTGGCCGATTCTGACGACGCACTGGGTTCCAGCAGGATCTACATCACACTCCTTGTGTCGGCAGTAACATTTACAGCACTCTACGTGTACATACTGTTGGAAAGGTACGCGCTAAGACGCGCGGAGAACACCCTCGATGAACTCTACCAGAGCGATATTTAAAGGCCTGGGGCTCGCGAAGATTCACCTGGTGTTGGCGGCCGTCGTCGTGGTCATGGTTTTGGCCCTGCCGAGCACAGTCGCCAACGCCTCTCGAGATACACCCGGCCCCGGTACAACCGAGTCCCAGATGGCGCCTCCACAGGAGGGGGACGAGCTGGAGGGCGACTCGGAGCTACCATGGCTGTTTGCAGTATTCATCGTTACGTGGGCCGCATTCTTCGCGTATACTTTTATTATGTCGAGGCGCCAGCGGGAAATGCGGCGAGAGATTGAGACGCTGAGACTGGCGCTGCTGGAGAGGGAACGTGAGGGACCGACGGATGGACCCGTGTCTAACCCGTCGGGCGATTGACGGGGAAGGTCTACAGAGGGATACGATGAGGGGCGAAGAGGAGGAGAGAAGAGCATGTCGCAGGTAGTCTCCCAGTTCCCTGAGCCGGTGTCGGTAGAAAGCGAAGGTATCCTCGCCAACAAAGGAAAGCTACTTATCGGCCTGATAGTGTTAATCGGAGCGCTGGGCTACCTCGGCTTCATCGCGTTCCAGAGCGCCACCGTGTACTACTATACGGTGGGCGAGATTAACGACATGGGGCCGACGCCCCAGGGGAAGCTGGTCCGCGTGAGCGGAAAGCTAACTCCCGACTCGTTCTTCAGAGAGGAAGGCTCTACGGTTGCCAACTTCGCGTTAAACGACGGGACGGCGAGCCTCCGGGCAATCCACAACGGCGTCTTGCCCGACCTGTTCTTCAACGAGCACTCGGAGATAATCCTGGAGGGAAGCTACTCTAACGGGACGTTCGAGAGCCAACATGTGATCGTGAAGTGCCCCTCCAAGTACATCGCGGAAGACCAGGAAGGGTGACCGAAATCGGAGCAAGCAAGAAGGGGCGGTCCTGAGGGCCGCCCCTTCTTGCTTCCGCGCAAACTATTCCGATCGGCCTGCTTTGTAATTATCTCAAAATCGTTGCGGGGGAGTGCAGAGGGGGTGTCCCCCTCTGCCAAGGAGTCTGGGGGACGTGCCCCCAGAAACAAAAACCCTCGAGGGCGGGCGGGTGGGTGTAAGTCACCACCCATTGTGAGATTGTTTCTTAATCGCCTCGGTCCGCCGGCAGGTTTTCGGTGATCCGACGCCGGAAGTCGTCGGGAGCCTTTTGCTTGGGTGTCGCCCGAAGTAGGTTGACTGTGGCCCTCAGCGTGTTGACGAATGCGTGACAGGGCCCGCACCGTTCCAGGTGAGATTTATACCGGTCATTGACGCCATCGGCCAGCTCCCCATCGATGAAATCCGACGAGCTGTCACGAACCTCTTTGCATTCGGGGGCTATCCGCCTACGCCTGAACAGTCCGGCCAAGCGCGAAACCATTTAAAAACTCCCATAACTACCCTTAGGATGGACCGGCCTCAGTTACTTTATTGAAATAGCCCGCTCCGGTCAATACCGACCCTTTACTTTTCGATGTCCTTCGCTACAATTGGATGCAACCTTCCAAGGACGGGTGCAGACGACGACGTGTTGTTCATACACCGACGAAGAGCCCCATGATAGCATCAGGGGATGGCCCGGAGACCGAGGGCGAACCCAGAGACTTTAACGCCATCGTAGAGAAGTACTCTGACTTCGTCTACAACGTCGCGTTCAAGATGATGGGTAAACCGGAGGATGCGGAAGACGTGGCCCAGGATGCCTTCATCTCCGCCTACCGAGCCTTTGACCGTTTCAGGGGCGAGTCCCGCGTGACTACATGGTTGTACCGGATCACGGTGAACGCGGCACTGATGAAGCTCCGCAAGGAGAAGAAAGCCCGCACCCTTACGCAGACCGGCCTCGAGGATGTTGACGTGCCGAGCTGGGAGCCAGGCCCGGAGAGTTCGGCGGTCACCTCGGAGCTGGGGGAGAAACTCCGAGAGGGGATCGGGCAGCTTCAATCGGAGTTGCGGGCCGTGGTAGTGCTCAGAGACGTCGAGGGGCTGTCCAACTCTGAAGCCGCGGAGGTCTTGAGCATCACGGTATCGTCGCTGAAGTCACGCCTTCACAGGGGACGTGTGCTGCCCCGCAAGTACCTCTCAGACTACGTGAAGGCAACGCGGTAGCACCTGCTTGCGAAAAAGCGCGTTATAATGCTCCGCTCGTGGTGAGCTTGTCGAACCATACGAGCGGACGGAAAGTCCCGCTCATGTCCTTCGACGGAGCTCTCCGAAGATTCGGAGTCCGCGCCAATACCGATAAAGGTGGCGGACAGGATGAGCGGGACTTGAAGTCTGACATGTTTTCGCGGATTTACCTAGGGAAATACTAGGCCGGTCCACGGGCAGTGTCTCCCACCACAGCGTAAATCCCGGCGGCCGCCCACAGCTAGTGTGGTGTCCTCGAAATCCGGCGCTAATGTCGTTGCGACCCCGACTTGTCGGGGGAAGCAATCTGGCTTTTGTAAGCGCATTTCAGAGACAGGACACTAAAGGCCTATGGCGAAACCGGCGGCTCCAGATGAACGTTCAACACAGCCTCACACCAGTGGGCGGCGGCCAGGAGGGTTTCCTCGCCGAAGGGACCCGATACCATCTGAATCCCCAGCGGCATGTCCGACGCGCTCAATCCGGATGGGAGCGTGATGGCTGGAAACCCACCGGTGGT
>CAZEDC010000138.1:0-11602 GCA_964510985.1 uncultured Dehalococcoidia bacterium | reverse complement strand
GACATGTCGGGGCAGGAATAAAACCCATGAGGGCGGGTGGGCGAGTGTAAGTCACCTCCCTTTTTGAGAAAGTTTCTAAGGTTCGAGGGTCCCCAAAATATGGGGCCCGGTTCAGGCCATGTCTCCCTGTTTGCTAGGATGGCCAAGCGTGTTGAGGATCTGTTCGTTACAGGTCCGATCCATAGCTGGTCGGCTTGTCCTTCTCTATCCAGGCGGCTGTACCATCCTCGATGTTGTATAGCCGCTCCGTGTCGATGCCCATGGCGGCCGCCATCTCGCAGGCAAGGCCGCTTCTGACTCCCTGTGCGCATATAAACAGGAGTTTTTTATCCTCGGGCAACTCGTCGATGCGGCCCAGGACATCGTCCACGGGTATGAACAGGGCCTCCTTGATGTGGCCCTCGGCGTACTCGTCCGGGCGACGAACGTCTACGAACACAACGTCGTCGTCGTCGTACATCCCCGAGGCCTCCTCAACGCTGACCCTGTAGTACGGCTCCCCAGGTTCCTTTCTGGGCATTACTTCACCTCTCCGGTAATTTTCAGATATTTACTGACGATGGCGGACAAGCGGTCGGCGGTGCTTTTGGATATCTGGTCCGGGCTGGTTATAATGGCGTCTTTGAGTGCGGTGGAGCAGCCGCAGTCCCGCTCCACCGGAATCCTGGGAACTATCCCGGCGATGACACCTTGTGATGCCGCCACGCTCTTCAACAGGTTGCCTACGATCAATTCCACCGACACGTCCTCCTCGTCATCATGCCAGGTGTCGTAGTCGGTGACCAGGGCCATGGTCGCGTAGCATATCTCAGCCTCCCTGGCCAGCTTAGCCTCGGGTATGGCCGTCATGCCGACGACGCTGGCCTTCCAGGAACGGTACAGCTCCGACTCGGCCCTGGTGGAGAACTGGGGTCCTTCGATGACCACATAGGTCCCTCCGGAGTGAGTCCGTATCCCGCGCTTGTGGGCCTCTTCAGCTATGAGGCGGCTCACTACCGGGCAGAAAGGGTCCGCGAAACTCACGTGGGCCACCAGGCCCTCCCCGAAAAACGATCCGGCCCGGCTCTTCGTCCTGTCAATCAGTTGGTCCGGAACAAGGAAGTCCTGAGGCTCGACCTCTTCTCTGAGACTGCCGACCGCGCTGATAGACACCAACCGCTCCACTCCCAGCAGTTTGAGAGCGTAGATGTTTGCCCTGGCCGGAATGTCCGTTGGGGACAACCGGTGTCCTCGGCCGTGGCGGGGCAGGAACGCGACCCTGGTCTCGCCCAGGGTGCCCACGACTATGGAGTCGCTGGGGGCGCCGAAAGGGGTCTCTATATCGACCGACTCCCTCTCTGTCAGCCCGTCTACGTTATTCATGCCGGAGCCGCCAATGAAGGCGAGCTTCGCCTCAGCCATCCACGTTCTCCATCAACTTCTTGAGCCCAGGCCGGTAGGGTTCTCGTACGACGCCCCTCTCGGTAACGATGGCGGTGACGTACCTGCCGGGCGTGACGTCGAAGGCCGGGTTGAGCACCCTGACGCCGTCGGCCGCCACCCTTGAGCCCTCGACATGGGTAACCTCCTCCGGTGCCCGTTCCTCGATAGGGATATCCTTACCCGAGGAGACGAAAATATCCACCGTGCTGGTGGGCGCCGCCACGTAAAAGGGGACCTTGTTCTCCGCTGCGAGGACCGCCAGCGAATATGTGCCGATCTTGTTGGCCGCGTCGCCGCTGGCGGCCACCCGGTCCGCCCCTACGACCACCGCCTGGACCCGTCCTGAACTTAGTAGCTGTCCGGCGGCCGAGTCGGCGATCAGGGTGACGTTTATGCCATCCCGAGCCAGCTCCCAGGCGGTAAGTCGAGCGCCCTGGAGGAGCGGCCGTGTCTCGGTGGCGAAGACCTCAGATACCCTGCCGATAGCCCAGGCCGTCCGGACTATGCCCAGGGCCGTACCGTAGCCTCCTGTAGCCAGCGCTCCGGCGTTGCAGTGGGTCAGCACCGCGCTCCCGTGAGGTATCAGACTCGCACCTAACTCGCCGATCCTGCGGTTGCCTTCCTCGTCCTCCGCTTGGATGCTGATCGCCTCGGTGATGAGAGCTGTAACAGGATTCTCACCGGGCCCTACACCCTTCGAAACGGCCTGCATTCGGTCCACCGCCCACTGGAGGTTTGCCCCGGTGGGACGGGCCGCTTTTATTTCCAGTGCGGCTACATCGAGGCCGGAGGCAAGAGAACCCGATTCGCTCCTCATCATCTCTTTTGCGGCCAGGGCCAGAGCGTACGCACCAGCCAGTCCGATCGCTGGGGCGCCCCGGACACGCATCTCCTTGATGGCCCGGATCACATCACGGTAGTTGTCAAACTCGAGCCAGACCTCCTCAAGCGGAAGTCGTGTCTGGTCGATGAGACGGACCTTGCCGTCCTCCCAATAGATGGGCTTTATACTCGCCGTCGCGGTAGATGTCAACGCTTCTTACCTAAAAAAAAACTTCTCCGGATGAGAGAAGTTCATTTCGAAATTCACTCTCATCTCCCGAGCGTTTTACGCTCGCCGGAAGTGGCACCGTTTCGTCGGGCCCTGCGGGCTATTTCGATCGGTTGCCGGGCTTCTAAGGGCCGGTCCCTCAGCCGCTCTTGATAAGAGTTCCGGGTATTTAGTTTTGCCTGTGTCTTTTGTCACTGGTGCTATTTGCACCGCGGTTCGCCGGCCATCACTGGCAGTAAGAAGGCGTGCCCTCGGTCGAACCACCGATAAATGCTACTATGAGCCGCATGGGGTGTCAAGGCAGCAGATCGGCCCCAGTATCCTGCTAGAGCAGCCTCCCCAAACGCGGCAGCGCCCGGCCGATGAGCGGTCGGGCGTAATCCAGAAACTCAGAGGTCACGTCGTAACCGGGGCGGTCCAGGTACCGGTCGGGCATCGTCTCGACCTGTCCGGCCACCCGGCTCAGGGGCGCCATCCCCGTCGTGCAGTGGTATGTTTCGCCGGGTTCGCGCACCAGGGTGACCATCTGGTCTGTATAGCCCTCTGCCGCCAGGCGTGCCGCGGATCGGCCCGCCATCTCGGCCTCGCGGGCGTCGGTGGCCGAGACGCACGCCGTCATCGAGCGCTGGATGGTCCCGGGCTTCTCGTATCTGGCACGCACCTTGAGGTGACGGCCGACCAACCCCGCCAGGTAACGCGCGGGCCCATCGAAGTAGGGGTGTCCGAAGTCGTCTACCAGCCAGGGCTTCTCCTGTCCTCCCAGGACGCCGTCCTCGCTTCGGGTGTTCTCGGCCACCACCGCCACCGCGTACCCCAGCCGGGCTTGGGCATCCTCCATCAGCTCCAGGAACCGTACCTCGTCCACGGGGATTTCCGGGACGCAGATCACGTGGGGTGCGTCTCGCTGATCCTGCCTGGCCAGGGCTGCCGATGCCGCCAGCCATCCCGTATCCCTGCCCATGACCTCGATGACGGTCACCGGAGAGGCCCGTCCCATGGCTTCGGCGTCCCTGCCGGCGCCCATGGTGGCCAGCGCCACAAACCGGGCCGCGCTGCCGTAGCCCGGCGAGTGGTCGGTCAGGACCAGGTCGTTGTCGATGGTCTTGGGCACGTTGATAACCGCCAGCTCGTAGCCTGCGGCCTGGGCTTCGACGCCTATCCTGTGCCCGGTCTCGGCCGAGTCGTTGCCGCCGATGATGAACCAGTAACGGACCTCGTGCCGGACGAGAAAGTCCAGCATCACCTGGAGGTCGTCGGGGCCGGGCCTGTGACGGGTGGATCCCAGGGCCGCACCCGGACTCCGGGCGATCCCCCCCCACGCGGCCTTGGACGGCGCTCTCAGGTCGATCAGGCCCGTGACCTTGGAGGCGATCTTAGAACGGTATTTGCCGCCGGACGGTGGACTTTTCTCAGAGTCGTTTTCACGATTGGACAAAATACCTTCGAGACCGTGGGCGAGGCCGTAGATCTCTCCGAATGCGTTGTGTTCAGAGGCCTCTCGGACAACGCCCATCAGGCTGCGGTTCAGCACGGGCGTGCATCCGCCCGATTGCATCACCAGCACGTTGCCTTTTCCGGTGAGGGTCATCTTGCTACACAGTCCTCGATATCAAGTGGCGATGAGCCTGGTTTGAAACGCTTTGTGAGTACCCAGCCAATGATGTTTTAACACACTGTCATGCTGAGGAGCGGAGCGACGAAGTATCTGGGGCTGGGTGGCTATCGGTATCTGGGATCGGTGCCCCCAACCCCAGACCCTTCGCGGAGTCTATCTTGAGCGAAGCCGAAGGGCTCAGAGCCTGCACTGAGCTTGCCGAAGTGGTGACAGACGTTAAACACTTTGTGACCATATACTTGGATCCTAGCCCACCGCGGAAACTCTACGCTCCCAGGATGCCGGCCAGGTGGTAGAAGTCGGTGGCGAAAAGGTCGAAGGAGGGGTCGGGGTCGGTCTCAACCTCGACATCGGGGCCGAACTCCAACGGTCTTGGCACGTACACAGTCTTCATGCCGACGGCCTGTGCGCCCTCGAGATCGAACTTGTGCGCCGCCACCATGAGCACCTGCTCGGGCCGAAGCCCCAGCAGGTCGGCGGCGGTCTGGTAGACCTCCGGGTCCGGTTTGTAGTGTTTCGCCAACTCCGCAGAGAGGACACAGTCCCAGGGCAGGCCCGCGTTCTTGGCCATGTTCGTCAGCAGCGCCACGTTGCCGTTGGAAAGCGTCGCCACCACGAATTTCCGCCGCAGCCGAGAGACCCCCGCCACCGAGTCGGGCCACGGCGTCAGCCGGTGCCATACCCGGTTCAGATGGTCTTTCTCCGCATCGCTCAATCCCAAGATGCCGTACTCCTTCAGAAGGTCGTCCAGGATCATGCGGTGCAGCGTGTCGATAGACGTCCAGGGGAGGTCACCGTGTCTGACCCTGTCCATGGACGGTCCATAGCCGCCCCGCCAGGCGTCGGCGAAACCCGGCCAGTCCACTTCGATACTCTTGGCCCGTCCCAGTTCCTCGCCCTCGCGTATGATAGTTCCGCGCCAGTCCACAACCGTGCCGAACACGTCGAAGGTCAGAGCCTTCACGCCGCTAACGTCCATGGTATCGCTCTACCTCCCTCGCGGGCCGTCTCTGTGACGGCAGCGAGTGTAGCAGCGCCCCGGGGCACCGTCAACAAAACCCTCCATCTGACACGAAGAGCGGCCTTGACACAGGCCGTTCCGGCGACTAAAGTGGGTGCCGGATTGGTCAGGCCACCAGACCCATGCGTCACCAACAGGCACCACCAATGCTTAGAGTCATAAAAAAAACGCGCATCTCCGAGGAGATAGTGGACCAGTTCCACCGCCTGATCCGCGAAGGCGCTATCAAACCGGGTGACCGGCTGCCCGCGGAGCGGGAGCTGGCCCAACAGTTCGGTGTCAGCCGCGCATCGGTCCGCGAGGCAATGCGCCTGCTGGACATGAAAGGGTTGGTAATGGTCCGTCCGGGTGCGGGGACCTACGTCACCGAAGATACCGTCGAGGCCATAGTCCAGGCCTTCTCGTCGCTGATGTCCGTCGAGACAGGAGCGATCGGCGACGTCTTCGAGATGCGTCTCCTGCTGGAGCCCCACGTGGTCTCACTGGCGACCCAGCGCGCCGGGCACGGCGACATCGAGCGGATGACGGCGATCCTGGACGGTCAGGAGGCGGACATCGCCTCCGGCGGTACCGGCGTGGAGTTCGACCTGGAATTCCACTTCGCCATCGCCGCCGCCACCCAGAACTCCGCCCTTATCGCCGTTACCCAGGCCATCTCGGATATCCTGAGCCAGAGCAGGGGGGACTCCCTCCTGTCAAACAGGCGTTCGCGGATGTCGCTCAAGTCCCACCGGCGTATCCTGGAGGCAATCGAGAGCCGTCGGCCTGGGGATGCCGAGCGTGCAATGCACCGGCACATAGCCGATATAGACAGAGAGGTCCACGATCTGCCCTCCGAGTCCGTCGGAATGGCCGGAGGCCAGAGGATCGCACCGACCGCACGGTAAGTCTTTCGAGAGAGTCGCCTCAACGGGAAAGCCGACTCAACGGGAAAGCCGACTCGTCAACTGAAAATGTGGAGGTAGGCATGGCGGTTACAGCCATAGAGGTAGTCTACAGAGGTATATTCCAGAAGTCGCTGTCCAGGAACATCTGCCGCACCATCGTGCTGGCCGCCCACAAGGAAGGCAAGATCGGCACTGCCTTCGGGAGGTACGGTGACTCCCCGGAGCGCAACGGTATCCCGGCCAAGTATTTCGCCGTGGTGGCCGACGATGCCGACGAGCTACAGGAGACCCTGGCCCAGTACGAGCCTAAAGCGGTTGACGTCACCATCGTGGCCGACGACACGCTGTGCAAGGGCATCGAGTCTTGGGCCTGGTACGGGCTCCAGCCCATCAACGCGCTTACGGTCGAAGGCGGCACCGTCCTGGTGACCTCCATACAGTCGGCGGACCAGCTGCTGGAGGACATCCACGCCAAGGACCTGCCCTACGACCTGGCCATCGTTAAGAGTCCCAAGAGCTTCTCGGGGCTGTGGGTATACAAGGACGACCACACCGACGTCCGCATCCTGGGAGCCCTCGCCAGGGTGTGCCCCAAGCTCGTGGGTCTAGACGCGTACAAAGAGACCATCGTCGAGCAGTGGGACGACGAACTGAAGGCTGGGTCGGCGGAGCGTTCCCACGACCGGGTCTCCATCAGTCCGGTGGAACCGGGTCAGGGAGTCCCCGACGAGCCCATGACCTTCGACAAGCCCGGCTGGACCCAGATGGAAGAGGCCCTGGTCATCCGGGGGATTGGCGCAGGCACCAGATTTCGTGGCGCCGAGGGCGGCTACCAGGCGACCCGGAGCGACGTGTTCAAGAAGTGGTCCACCCGTACTATGAGACCGGTGGTCAACTTCGAGACGTGTACCAAATGCACCCTGTGCTGGCTGCAGTGTCCCGACTCCTGCTTTGACGTTACGCCAGAGGCGTTGTACGACTCAGACATGGAGGCGTGTTGCGGCTGCGGTGTCTGCGAGGATGTATGTCCGGTCCCCGACTGCATAACCATGGTCAACGAGGAGGCCTTCTCTGACAACTCCAGCCAGTACGACCACTGGAAGCGCGACCGCGACGGCTACATGAAATGGTTGGAGGGGAAGATCGTCGCAGCCAAGACAGAGAATGGCGATAAAGGGCGGTCACACGGACTGCGCGAGTGGGACGGCTACGAGAAAGAGATCGCGGCAACGGGGGTTGGAAATGACGACTGAGGTAGAGCATACCCTGGAGAGAGAGGAGCTGATCAGCGGCTCCGAGGCCATAGCCATCGCCTGCTCACTGGCCGATGTCGATGTCATCACGGCCTTTCCCATAAGGCCCTACGATACGGTGATGCAGTTCGTTTCCAAGCTGGTCGCCAACGGCGAGCTGAGGTGTGAGTACATCGTGGCTGAGAGCGAGCACTCACAGTTCGAGATCGTGAAGCACGCCTCCGCCGTAGGGGCCAGGGTCTTCTCCGGCTCCAGCGGCGTGGGCTGGTTCTACGCCTTCGAAGCACTGGCCGTCACCTGCAGTCTTCGCCTACCGGTGGTGGCCATGGTCGGCAACCGCGCCCTGGACGACCCAGGCGCTTTCGGCACCGAGCACAACGACGCCCTGGCCGTGCGCGACCTGGGCTGGCTGCTGTGCTGGGCGGATACCGCGCAGGAGGCCTTGGACACGGCCTTCATGGCATGGCGCGTCGCCGAACACCCCGACGTTTTCCTGCCCTGTGCCATCAGCACCGACGGCGCTTTCCTCACTCATTCTCAGCAGATCGTGAAGGTCCCGGACAAGAAGCTGGTCGACGAGTACCTGCCGCCCTACGACCGCGGCAAGCTACAGCTCCATCCCGACAACCCCATCACCATCGCGCCACAGGTCAACGAGGACTGGCTGATGGAGATCCGCCGTCAGACCGACGCCGCCATGCGCAGGGCCCGTGACGTGATAATCGAGGCCCACGAGGACGCCAAGCGCATCTTCGGCCGGGGCGGTGACGACCCCTTCATCGAGGAGTACATGACCGACGATGCGGATATCGTCCTGGTCGGCATGGGCACACTGTCCATGCCTCTGAAGGTGACTGTCCGGCGTCTGCGAGAGCACGGGAGGAAGGTCGGGTTCGTGCGCGTCAGGTGGTTCAGGCCTTTCCCGGGGCCGGAGCTGCAAGCTGCCCTGTCGAAGTTCAAGGCGGTCGGGATTATCGACCGGGATTATTCTCTGGGCGCTCCGCAGAACGGAGGCGTGCTCTATAACGAGGTCCGCTCGGCTATGTACGACACCGACCAGCGAGTTCCCATTGTCGGGTTTATCGCGGGACTGGGCGGCCGCGAGATCACCGTGCCCCTGACCACCGAGATGTTTGACCACGTTCAGAGCGTGGCCGAGTCCGGCCGGATCGATGAGCCGGTCCGCTGGATCGGTGTCCGGGAGTAATTTTTCAATAATAATCCACTCTCGGCGGTTCCTCGACACAAATCCTTCTTCGAGCAGAGGAGCAGGGAACCGTATTTTGAAGACGGACAAGGGTACTTTGAAGACTGAAAAGAAGAGGTACGAAGAGTGACCACCGCACACAAGCTTCCCACTATCAAGGGCGTCCACAACTCGCCCCTGGAGGAGTACTATACGTCGGGCCACCGGACCTGCCAGGGGTGTGAGTCGGCACTGGTTATGAAGCTGATGGTCAAGGCCGCCGGGCCCAGGACCATCGTGCTGGGCAGCACCGGCTGCATGTACGTGGCCAACACCACTTACTACTCGACACCCTGGGTGGTGCCCTGGATGCACACCCAACTTGGTTCGTCGGGTTCGGCCGCAACCGGAACGGCCGCCGGACTGAAGGCATTGATGAACAAGGGCAAGATCAATCACGAGCCGATTAACGTCATCTCCTTCTGTGGTGACGGTGGGGGCGCAGACATGGGCGTTTCCTCGATATCCGGCGCGCTGTCCCACCAGGCCTACAACCTGGTGATTTTGATGTACGACAACGAGTCCTATGCCAACACCGACATCCAGGTGTCGGGCTCCTCCCCCTGGGGCGTCAACACGACCTTCAGCCCTCCGGGCAAGCTGCACCGGATAATGCACACGCGCTGGAAGAAGAACATGGCGGCCATGATGGCTGTGGGCCATCCCGGCGTCCGCTACGTGGCCACCGGCTGCGCCTCTTATGCCGTGGACCTGATGAATAAGGTCCGCAAGGGACTGTCCATCGGAGGGCCGACCTTCATCCACACATACGATCCATGCCCCAAGGGCTGGGACTACGATCCGATGTACTCCCACGAGCTGGGGATGCTGGGTGTGGAGACCGGTATCTGGGTCCAGTACGAGATCGAGGAGGGCAAGCTGAGCCTCAACGGTCCGTCCAGGATGATCGCCACGGGCCGCCGCAAGAGGAAGCCCGTCATCGAGTTCCTGAAGCGGCAGGGCCGCTACGCCCACTTCACTAACGAGGACGTGGACTTCTACCAGTCTCGCGTGGACGAGATGTGGGAGAAGTGGTGGCTGCCCGGTGTGATCCCCATCGTCAACGAGGAGGGTCCCGCGACCTAACCCAAGGGTTTTGCCTAGCTTTCTAGGCACCTTTCGACAGGCCTGTCCCGGCCTATCGAACCAGATACCAGACCAGAAGGCCCCGACCTCTCGGGGCTTTCTGGTTTTCCTGGTAAACCTGGAAATCACCTTCGCTCCTCGACACGACCGGTACGTTCGCACCATGGAAACATGGTGCACTGTCACCGTTGGAAACAGTGCTCCTGTAACTTATGCGCTTAACCGGCGTCTCCTATCCTGGTGGCAACCCACTCAGATAGGGGGACGTGATGACAGTCAGAGAGTTCGACGGCGCCATCGCCCAGGCTCCCGGGAGCCGGCGTTCCTCGACGGTGCGAGACTGGCCCCTGGGCCTGCCCGCCAGGGTGCTCAGGCGGATAGTGCAGGTCCACCTCTTCTTCCCGTTGCTATGGCTCCTGACGCGCCCTCGGGTGAGAGGGCGGGAGAACCTGGTTGGTATAAGCGGCCCCATCCTGTTCGCCGCCAACCACAACAGCCATCTTGACAGCATAACCGTCCTGAGGGCGCTTCCCCCGTCCCTCAGAGACAGGACCGCCGTTGCGGCCGCCGAGGATTATTTTTTCCATAATCGCTTCACCGCCGCCGTCACACACCTGACGGTCAACGGATTCCCCTTCGCCAGACGCGGACCCATTCGCAAGAGCCTGGAGTACTGCGACGAGCTGGTGGGCCGCGGCTGGTCGCTCCTGGTCTATCCCGAGGGGAGTCGGGCGCACCCAGGAAAGATCAGCGAGTTCAAGTCCGGTGTCGGGCTCATGGGAGTGAAGCTCGGCGTCCCGGTCGTCCCCGTTCGGGTTAGGGGACTGGAGCGTGTGCTGCCCAAGGGCCGGTCGGTCCCCAGGCCGCACAGGGTCGAGGTGCAGATCGGTCCGCCCATCACCTGCGCTCCCGACACGCCCTACTCCGAGGCGACGCGCCGAGTGGAGGAGGCGGTGAGGGCGCTTTAGAAAATGACCCAAGATGGATATGCCGCTATATAGAGAGATAGAAACAATGAGCAACACGAAGACGAGAGGAACCCCCATGCACATCGAGCTGAGTCCCGCAAGACACGCCGCCATCGCGGAATCGACGCCTCGTCAGCTGGCCTGGCGCTGGTTTAAGACATTCCGCTGGCATCTTTTGCCCCTCTTCCTTTCCGACTTTGGCCGGAGCCTGATACGCCGCAAGTACGATGCGGTGACCACCGACAGGGCCTACGACGTCAAGTCCTCGGGCCGCTTCCTTGTTGGGAAGTTGATCGACTGGTTCGTCCTCCGGCAGTCGCTGCACGAGGGCCTTCGCCAACGGCTGCGCATCGTGGCCTCGGAGTTGGTACGGCTCACCCTGGAGTACGAGAACAGGGGAGCCGTTCCGGTGCGCATCGTCTCGGGGCCGTGCGGACTCGGCCGAGACCTCAGCCTCACGGCGCAAACCCTTCGGGCGGGCGGTCCGCTAAAGGGTAGGGTGGAGCTATGGGGCATCGACCTGGATTCCTCGGGCGAGGCCCTTCCCGAGGCCGCGCAGCGTGTCCGAGAGCAGGGCGTGGAACTCGCGGTCCGAAAATCGGACCTCCTTGCTCCCTCTGCTTTGATGGACGAATTCCAGGGCAAGCGGGTCCACATCTTCAACTCCATCGGCCTGACGCCGTGGCTGACCATGGAAGAGGTCGCGCGGCTTTTCGCCACCGCCCACCGCATCCTGGCTCCCGGTGGGGCGCTGGTGGTGGACAACTTCCACGTCCACGCCCAGTCCAAGTTCGGACCGGACCTGGAGATGGATACCCGCTACCATCCCGACGACCTGTTCGAGCGGGTCCTGGAGGCGGCCGGCTTCGAGATAGAACAACGGCAGGAGACCCCGAACCGCGTCAACGTCGTCTACACGGCCCGGCGGAGATAGCTTAGAAACTATCTCAATATGGGAGGTGACTGACACCCACCCACCCGCCCTCATGGGTTTTTTCTTAGGGGGGCATCCCCCAGACCCCCTGGCAGAGGGGGACTCCCCCTCTGCACTCC